>JBFGYD010000172.1:0-5738 GCA_041587615.1 Lysobacterales bacterium | reverse complement strand
TCCGGGTAGCTCAAGTCAGTCGCCAGGGCGTAGATCTCGGCCTCGGGATGGGCCTCGTCCAGTTCGGCGACGATCCATTCCAGGCGCTGCTCGTCGCGCGCGATCAGCGCTACGTGGGCGCCCAGTTCAAGAAATTCGCGTGCAATGGCCAGGCCGATGCCGGCGCTGCCGCCGGTGATCAGCGCCCGGCGCCCGTTCAGCGTCCAGCGGTTGTCGGTCACTTCAGAGTTTCGGGGCGACCGTAGCGGAAGCCCTGCAGCAGGTCGATCTTCAGGTCGTCACAGAACTTGGCCTCGGCGTCCGAGTTGATGCCTTCCGCGATGACCTGAATGTTCATCTCGCGCGCGTAGTTGACCAGCATGCGGACCATTTGCTGCTTTCCCGGCGGTGCCGAATCGATGTCCCGCATCAGCGAGATGTCGAGCTTGACGTAGTCGGGCGGCACCTCGGCGAGTTCGACCAGGCGCGCCTGGCCGGTGCCGAAATCATCGTAGGCGATGCCGATGTCGGCCTCTCTGAGGCGGTCGCGCACCCGCTGCAGCACCTGTCGGTTGGCCACCGCGGCCTCGTGGACCTCAAGCACGAGGGCCAGTTTCGGATAGTTGGCGCGGATTTCCTCCATGTAGGTCAGCAGCCGGTCCGGATCGCGCATCTCGTTGGGGTGGATGTTGGTGAAGTAGCAGCCGTCGGGGTCGCCGGCGTGCGCCAGCTCGACGCCGACGTGGCGGAACAGCTCCGACAGGTGCACCTCCATGTCGAGCGATTCGGCGATTCGGAACAGGTCCAGCGGCGCCTCCGACAATGATGGATGGTCGCCGCGGCCGAGCATTTCATACGCGTGCACGGTGTGATTGCGGCGGTCCACGATGGGCTGATAGAGCGCGGTCACCTGGCTCTGCATCAGCAGCTCCTGTAACTCCCGGCTGCCCTTGGGCAGGTCCTCGGGCAGGTCAAGAATGCCTTCGCGCGTCAGCATCATGTTGTAGCCGGTGGTCTTGGATTCCGACAGCAGCCGAAATTCCTTGTCGGCCACGTGCAGGATGTCGCCGTCGGCGATCGGCTGGCGGCCGGAGATCAACTCGCGATTGACGTAGGTGCCGTTGGTGCTGTTCAGATCGGTGACGTAAAGCCGCTCTCCCTCTTGGTCAATCTCGGCGTGCAGGCGCGAGATGCCGTTGTGGTCCAGCACCATCGACAGCCCTTCCTGGCGCCCGATCCGAAACGGGAAGTGCGACAGCCGGATCCGTTGCAGCTGGTCGCGCGCGCCGATGTAGCCTTCGAGGAACCAGACCTTCATGCAGGCCGGACTGCGTTAATGTCGCCGTCGGAACGGGACGGGTTGGAACCGGTCAAGCTTGGGGACCCCATGTTGATCACTCCGTGCCCTGGCAAGCATTCTAACTCAGATCGGTGGGCTGCCGAGTTTCGACGGCAGGCGCCGTGACCCGACTGCCGCTCTGGGCGATCGCCGGGCTTGGATTGTTTCGGGCCGGGACCGATAATGGCGCCCGCATGTCCAGCCTGCATCCTGCAAAGATCTCCGAACTTACCGTCGATCCGCTCCCGCTGCGGGGCGGCGGCGGAGCGATCGTGCGGATCGCATTCGCGGTTGAGGCGCCAATAGTGTTCGACTTCGACTGCGGGCTCGAGTGGATTGCCGCGGGCAGCGATGAGCCGACGCTGACCCGTCATTTGCGCTGGGACGGCACGGACGTGTCCTGGCTGCCCCGCGGGCGGTACGAAGTCGTTTGCCACACGCCGCGCCTGGCGCTGGCCGCGGGCGATTACCGGCTGGTTGCCACCCTGTATCAGCACCGGCGGGGCACGGCGCAGCCGCTGGACCGGCGCGAAGCGCAAGTCCGCGTCGAGGGCGACGCGCCCACCGGCGAGATCAGCCTGGCCTGGGATCTGACGGCGTCCGGTTTGACCCCGGAGGTCGAGAAGCTGTCCTGGCGGCGCGGCCACGAGGACTGGTTCTTCCGCCATTTCGACCACGCCGCGCGCACGATTATTTCCTACATGCTGGGCGACTCATCCCTGCTGACCGGGCGCATCCTGGACGTGGGCTGCGGCGACGGCATCACCGATTTGGGCGTGTGCCTGCGCTGCGACCCGAAGGAGATGGTCGGCGTCGACCCGTTCCGGGGCTACGAGCGGCTAGCGCAGATCATGGCGGACAACAATGTGCCGGCGGACGCGATGCCGTCGCAGCTCCGGTTCGAGCCGGCCGACGCCAACGAGTTGCCGTTCGCCGACGATTCGTTCGACGTCGTCATCTCGTGGGGCTCGCTGGAACACATCGCCGGTGGCTACTTAAAGGCGCTGACTGAGATCAAGCGGGTGCTCACCGACGGCGGTCTGTTCTTCGTCCACCCCGGGCTCTATTACTCGAATTTCGGCCACCACCTGGGCGAGTTTTGCGACGAGCCGCATTTTCACCTGACCAAGAGCCGCGACGAGATCCGCGATTTGGTGTTCAACACCGAGCCGAACTACATGGACCGCGCCGGCGAATTCTCGACGCCTGAGCAGTACTGGCAGTGGTTCAACGAACTGAACCCGATCACCGTGGCCGGCTTCGAACAAGAACTCAAAAACCTGGGCTTCGAGCTGTACCGGGTCGCGCTGCGCACCGAGGATCTGATCGAATATCACCACCCGAAGCTGCAGGACTACTCGATGCAGGACCTGGCCACGGTGGAGCTGTACCTGTCGGCGTACAACCGCAAGCCGGCGGGCGGCGAACCATGAGCCGCCTGAACCTGGGCCTGCTGGTCGTGATCCTGGCGGGGTGCGCCGCCCGCCCGACAGGCTGCCCGATCGAGGAACTGACCGACAAAGCGGTCGAAACCGGGCGATCCGCTGCCGAGCTGGTCGCGGCGAATCCTCACTGTCAGGAAACGGAGTTGGCGGCGGCCTATGAGCGGGCGCTGGCCGAGCGCTGCGCGCCCGAGCAAGGGTGGCGCGACGGACAAACCGGCACCGCCCCGCCCGGGGCGTGCACCGACCAAGGCGGACGCATCTGGCTCGAAGCCTACAACCTGGGTCAGCGCCAGCGCGAGTTCAGCGCCGAGCTTGAACGCATCGAGGCCCAGATCGCCGCGCTAGAGAGATCCGAAGATCCGGGCGATCAAGCAGCCGCCCGGCGACTCGGGCTCGAGCGCGTGCGGCTCATCCGCGAACTCGACGCGATCCGCGGCGCCGCCCAAATCCGCGGCTGGGCCGAATAACAAAAGGCAAAAAAGGGGCCACAAAAAAGGGGCCAGGTTCATTTTTCGCACTCAAAAAAAGGGGCCAGGTTCATTTTTCGCACCAGCCCTTTCTTATTCCCGATGCCTGGCCCAAAAAAATGAACCTGGCCCCTTTTTTGTGTCGCGCCTTTCTACAGCAGGTTTTCGGCCTTGAGCCAGTCGATGGTGTCGGCGACCAGGGTTTTGAGCGGGGTCTGGCGGTAGCCGAGTTCGCGCTCGGCCTTGCCGCTGTCGCAGACCTCGTCGGCGCAGACGATCGCTGCCGCTTCCGGCGTGACGTCGGGCTCCCTGCCGGTGATCGCCGACAGGCCCTGTTTGATCCAGCCCATGCCCTTCAGCAGCGGCGCCGGCACCGGGCGGGCGCGCACCTCGACCCGGAGCCGTTGGGCGATCAGGTCGATGAGTTCAGCGAAGTTGGCGTGCTCGCCACCGAGCAGGTAGTTCTCTCCGGGACGGCCGCGGGTCGCCGCCACGATATGGGCACGGGCGACCTCGCGCACGTCGGCGAACGAGCCGCTGCCCGGGGGGATCCCCGGTAGCTTGCCGGCCGCGGTCATCCGGATCAGGCGGATCCAGTTCTGCTTGTCCCACGGCCCCATGACGTGGGCCGGATTCAGGATCACGGCGTCCATCCCGCCGGCGGCCGCGTCGCGCACGCGGGTCTCGGCTTCGGCCTTGGTTCGGTAGTAGTTGATCCAGTAAGCGCCGCGGTCCCATGGGGTGTTTTCGGTGATCGGGTCGGCGTGAAAGCCGTACACGGCGATGCTGGAGGTGTGCACGAAGCGCTTGACGCCGGCGGCGCGGGCGGCGCTCAGGGCGTTTTCGGTGCCGCCGACGTTGACTTGGTCCTGTACGGCCCGCTGCCGGCGCCAGACGCTGGTGTTGGCAGCGACGTGGAACAGGGCGTCGAACGGTTCGTCGCAGGCGGCCGCGACCGAATCCGGATCGGTGATGTCGCAAAAGCGGTGTTCGATGTCGAGCCCGTTGAGCCTTCCCGGGTCGGAACCCTCGCGCCGCATCACGCGGACCCGCCAGCCCTGTTCAATCAGTTGACAGACCAGGTGCTGGCCAATGAACCCGGTAGCGCCGGTGACCAGAGCGCTGGACGGCATCGTTTCGTTACTCCGAGCATGGCAGGGTCCTCATACTACTACCGCCCACGGCCTTCGGCTAAGATGGCGCGCCCGGCCGCTCACGTTGCTACATCTGAATCCAACGCCCCGGGCGATGCACCAAACAGCCCTGAAAACGGAAGCGCGACAACTGCTGGTCCTGGCCGGCCCGCTGATCATCGGCCAGGCGAGCAACGTCGGCATGTCTTTCGTCGATACCGTGATGGCGGGCCGGCTGTCCGCGCTCGATCTGGCCGGGGTCGCGATCGGGTCGGTGATGTGGAATACGCTGATGCTGTTTCTGGTCGGCACGCTGCTGACCGTGCCGTCGTTCATTTCCAACTACGACGGCGCCGGGCGGCGGGCGGAAATGGCTCCGTTCGTACGCCAGGCCGGCTGGGTCGCGATGCTGGTCGTGGCCCTGATGGTGCTACTGGTCATGCAGGCGCGCCCGATACTCAACGGAGTCGGGGTCGAAGCTGCCGTGATTCCGACCGCCGGCGGCTACCTCGACGGGATCGTCTGGGGCGCGCCGGCGCTCGGCGCCTATCTGGTGCTGCGACTGATGAGCGACGGCCTCGGACGGCCCGGTCCGACGATGTACATCGGCGTGCTCGGAATGCTGCTGAACATCCCGGCCGACTACGTGCTGATGTACGGCAAGCTCGGTCTGCCGGCGCTCGGCGCCCACGGTTGCGGGCTGGCCACGGCGATCGTGTGGTGGTTCCAGCTCGCGGTCATCGTGGTGTATCTGAACCGGGCCAAGGCCTATCGTTTCCTGGCGTTGTTCAGCCGCTGGGAAGCGCCCAGGCCGGCGCGGATCCGTGAAATCCTGGCTGTCGGCATTCCGATCGGGAGCGCAATTTTCGTCGAGAGCAGCTTGTTCATGGTGGCCACGCTGCTGATGGGCTCGCTCGGCGCGATCGCCGTCGCCGGTCACCAGATCGCGCTCAACTTCGCCGCCCTGCTGTTTATGGTGCCGTTAGGGATTGCGCTCGCGATCACGGTGCGGGTCGGCAACGCGGCCGGGCGCGGCGAGCGGGACGAGGTTCGCTTCCGGGGCAAGGTGGGCTTTGGCATGACGCTGCTGACCCAGCTTGCATCGGCCGGCGTGCTGCTCGCGTTTCCGTGGCAGATCGCCGGGCTGTACACGGGGGACGCGGCCGTTATCGAAATCGCGGTATCGCTGCTGTTTCTGGCCGCGATCCTGCAATTGCCCGACGGTATCCAGATCGCGGCCGCCTCGGCTCTGCGCGGGATCAAGGACACGCGGCTGCCGCTGTTGATGATGGTGTTGGCCTATTGGGTCGTCGGGGTTCCGGTCAGCTACTGGCTTGGCATCCACCTGGGCCGCCAAGGCGAGGGCATCTGGGTC
>JBFGYD010000171.1:0-5746 GCA_041587615.1 Lysobacterales bacterium | reverse complement strand
GATCCGCTCCAGGATGCCCCCGGCGCCGTCGAACGTGGGTCGGACGTAGCTCGCCGGATCGTCGGGATTGCCGTTGCCGGTCAGGAAATTGACCAACTCGTCGCCGACGATGTCGTTGCCGCCGCCGGAGTAGAGGATCAGCTCGAAGCGCCACTCTTCCAGCGCGCGCTCGAGCCGGTGCCGCTGCTCGTCACCCATCAGATCCTCGATCAGTTCGTCACCCGCTTTGGCCACTCGCATCAGGTTGAACGCACCCAGCTCCGCAATGGCGTCCAGCAGATCGATTTTTGGATAACCGAACCAGGAATCGCCCTCACACAGGATATTGGACGCGCCCGGATAGTCGACCTGGTCCTGGGCGAACCTGAAACGAAAGTTCGGGCTCCGGTAGCGGCCGAGCCGATCCAGTCTTCTTCGCGTTCGAGTGGTGTATTTCATCGCGCGCCTCCGGTTGAACGATGCACTTGCTTGCCGGCGCGATCGATTTTGGCCGACGGCGGCCTGTCGGCTGGCGATCGGCGGCTCGGTCCCGTCATGTTATTCGTGCGCGGCTTGGCAGAAAACTCCCAGCCCGCGCATAGAATGTTCGAATTCCAGGGACTATGATCAACGGATTGACCCGTGCACAGAATTGGAGGACGAAAGAGATGCGGTATTCATGGCCAGGTTGGGTAGCGGCGGCGCTGCTGTTGGTGATGCTCGCCGGCTGCGGCGCCACGCCGGGCAGCCGCTACAAGGCGCGGCAGCTCAACGCCGCGGTCGAGGACGCAATCGCCGAATTCGAGCAGACCGACCCGGGGATCGAGAACCTGTTCCGCACCTCGGTTGGCTACGCGGTGTTTCCGTCGGTCGGCGCCGGCGCCGCGGGCGTGGGCGGCGCCTACGGGCGGGGCCAGCTCTACGAGGACGGCCGCATGGTCGGCTACTGCAACCTGACCCAGGCCTCGATCGGCCTCCAGCTTGGCGGTCAGGCCTACCGGGAAGTGATCTTTTTCAACTCGCGCGACGCGCTGGAGTGGTTCAAGTCCGGCGACTTCAGCTTCTCCGGCCAGGCCTCCGCGGTGGCTCTGAAGTCGGGAGTGTCGGCCGACGCCAACTTCCGCAACGGCGTGGCCGTCTATACGCAGGCCAAGGGCGGCCTGATGTACCAGGCCTCGATCGGAGGCCAGAAATTCCGCTTCGAACCGGAGAGCTGACCCGCCGCCCGGGGGATCGCTGCTCCCTGCGCTAATCGCGCGACCCGGCCATCAGGTGTTCTGCCTGCGAGATACGGGTGACGCGGCCGGCGAGGTGCTGGATGAGATTGAGCGGGTCCCGGTCGCGTCGCTGAAGCGCTTCGGGCGGCGGCTGTCGCTGGTACTCGACCGCGGTCGGCGCAAACGCTGCGAGTTTCTTTTCCTGGAGAAGAAATTCAAGAACAAGGACGGCGTCTACGAGCAGATCTTCTTCCGCACCCCCGGCGCGATCCGCGGCCACCGCACGCGCGGCCGCCCGCATCTGCACGGCCAGGCCGATTTGTTGATCGCGATCGACTCCAACGAGCGCTACCCGTGGCGCTTCAGCGGCTACCGGACGGAGCGCCGCAAGCTAGCCGTCGGCGACTACGCGTTGATGGGCGACCACGACGCGCCACGGGCGGTGATCGAACGCAAGACCTTCGACAACCTGTTGCACGACTTCGCCCAGGTCCAACTGCTGCACCAGCAGCTCGCGGAACTGGGCTCATTTCCCAACGGCGCCCTGGTGATCGAGGCCCAATACGGTGATTTCCTGAACCGCGCTAGGGTAAAGCACTAGTCCCGATAATCTTCAGCGGCAACCGCAAGATGGGCGAAATCTGGGCCACCCAGTTCTTCATCGGCATCCACCGCCGCCACGCCGAGCCCGCGATCCCCCAAATCGCCGAACTCCAAGCCCAGTACCGCCCGAGCGCCAACCACGCCCATGGCATCGAACTCAAGATCCGCCAGTTCATCCAGGCCGAGATGCCGCAGCGGTTCGCGATAGCCGAACTCCACGGCCATTTCCCCGAAATCAACCGCGAGCGCCTGCGCGCCCTGCTCGGCAGGATGCGCGACGCCGGGGAACTGAGCCGGGAAGGGCACGGCCGCGCGAGCCGCTGGATCAAGCTCGCCAAACGTTAGCGCTCCTCTGCGGTTCAGTTCCGGAGGCAAATCACTGCGCTCGGCGCGCCAGGTCGCCCGGTGTTAACGGCGGCTCTTCAGAAGTTTCCGGCAACACGTACCCCCCAAGGCCGCATTCCCTGACGGCGGTCTGGAGCGGTTATGGCTTCGGCGACCACTCCAGGCAGACCCAGCCGATGCCGGGAATCTTGCCCCAGCGCACGCAGCGCAGGCCTTGGGCTTGCGGGGCGTCGGGATCGACGCGGGCTACGGTGAATTTTGCGGCCAGGTCGGGGTAATCGACCAGCAGGTTGCCGAGTTCTTCCAGAAAATCGCCTTCGAGTTCGGGCTCTGCCATGGGCTTGCCTTCGTCAGTTCCATCGACTGTGCTCGATTGATGGGGTGCGCTTGGCTTCAAATCTCTCTCACTTCGTCTGCGGCTGCGCGTCAAGCAGCCTTGCCAGGCGCTTGCGAGCCCGGTAGAGCACTCGGTAGAAGTGGGCCTCCTTGAGCCTCAGCTCCGCGGCCAACTCGCGGGCCGTGCCGTCCAGGAAATAGTGGCCGATCAGAACCCGGCGGTCTCGTTCGCGCGGCAGCCGGTTGATCGTGCCCAACAGGGCCGCGGTTGATTCCTCCTGCAGCATCCGGTCCACCGGATCCCACGAGTCCCCCGCTGGCAGGACGCTTTCGACAAAGCCGTCGATAGACACCATGCCGGCGAGAACCTGCTTGTGGCGCAGGTGCTTGATCAACAGGTTGCGGCCGATTCCGCAGCAAAACGAGTAAAACTGGGCGGGTCGGCGCACGGCCCCGCCGCGCAGCTTGATCAGCGCCAGCTCCATCGTGTCCTGCAGCAGATCTTCGACCGAGTCCTTGTCCCAGACGATGCGCTCCAGCATCCGCTTCAGCGCGGGCTTGATCAGGCCGAACAGTCGGGCTTCGGCCGGTGCGTCGCCGGTTAGCGCGCTGCCGCACAGTCGGGCAACCTGATCGGCACCCGGCGCCGGCCGCCCGGCTCGAACCGGCACAGATGATTGTGTTGCTTGCATGGCCCCACCTCTCCACTGGGTTGAAGCCAGGGTGCCGCGCGGATCGCCGGAGTTCTGTCAAGTAGCCGACACTGGCGCTCCGGCTGCCCGAAGGGCAGACTTGACAACGCCAGCGTGACCGCCTGTCATAGAGGCTTGCGAGGGGACTCAACGCATGAACGGGCTGACGGCGAAGGCGGTTTTGCGCCGAAACTATTTGTTTCGTGGCTTGCCCGAAGCCGCCATCGAACAGATCGCCGCTCTCGCCGCCCGGCGCGCCTTTCCGAAGGGCGCAGTCGTGTTCGTTCAAGGGGACGAAGGGGACGCGCTCTATGGCGTCGTGTCGGGTCAGGTGCGCATCAGCACCAGCACCGCCGACGGGCGCGAGGTTTTCCTCAATATCATGGAGCCCGGCGACACCTTCGGCGAGATCGCGATTATGGACGGGCTGCCGCGAACGGCCACCGCAACGGCGATGAACGACGCGGTGCTCGTCGTGATCCAGCGCGCGCCGTTTGTCGACCTCCTGCAGCGCGAACCGGGACTGGCGATTCACTTGCTCGAACTGCTCTGCGGTCGCATCCGGTGGACCAGCGAACTGCTCGAAGACGCGGCGTTTCTCGACGGTCCGGCGCGCCTGGCCAAGCGGCTGCTGAGCCTGGCCACGCTGCACGGTCGCCCGAGCGGCAGCGGCGCCGAGCTGCAGATCACGCAGGAGGAGCTGGCCCAGTTCCTGTGGCTCAGCAGGCAGGTCGTCAGTCAGCATCTACAGACCTGGCGCCGTGCCGGCTGGATCGAGCTCGTGCGCGGAAGAATCACGGTCCGGGACATCCGGGCACTGGAGCGTGTTGTGGCCAGCGAGGCGGGAACAGTGACCGATTAGCCGTCGACGGAGGTGTCGATCGACGCAGCAGTAACAAGCGCGCTGCCATGGCGCCGCGTGCCGGCGGTTCGGCGTAGCGCGCGATGCGTGGCGCCGGAGCGGAGGTGAGCGGTGGGGACGCAGGGACCACTGTACCTGATGCTGACCGCTGACGCCGGGCGTCCAAGCGTGGGGCTGTTCGACGGCCGGGCGGCAATTCGTCCGAGCCCGGTAAGCTTCACCACGGCGGGCCTGACCGAGCTGGTCGACAGCCACGCAGATCGGCCCGAAGATCTCGGCAAAAAGCTATTCTCGGCCTTGCCGACATCGATCCGTCGCTGCCTCCGAGAGACGCAGGCCCACGAGGTCTGCTTGCAGCTCGACCCCGAACTGCTCGAGGTCCCGTGGGAACTGGCCCTGACCGGCAGCGGGCTCCCGCGCCGATTTTCGATTTGTCGACAGGTGCTCAGCGACTTGCCAAGGCCTGAGCGGGCGCGGGTTCAGCGCGATCCGGACTTCCTCAAGGTTCTGGTTCTCGCGGGTGAGCATACGGCCGGCGATGCCCCGGGCTATTCCAAGGCGCTGCGCGACACGCTGAGGGCTTGCCGCGGTATCTTCGTATCGCGGCTGCGAGGCATCGACGCCGGCAAAGCGGAGATCCTGGCGGCGCTAACCAAGCATGACGTATTGCATTTCGTCGGTCGGATCGAAAGCGATTCCGATAGGCCATTGGACGGCGGGCTGGTGATGGGCCGTTCGGTGATCGGCATCGGCGACCTATGCCGCGCCGCCGAGTCGCCGCAGCTGGTCTTCGTCGAGGCGCCGCCGCTGGAGCCCGAGTTGGGGCGTCCCGATTCCGTCCATAGACTCGCCCACGGGTTTTTTTCTAACGGGCTGAGCGTCATCGTCGATACGACCAGCGCGGCCCAGGCTGACAAGCTGGATCAATTGCGCCGCGTCTACGCCGCGCTGGGTAGCGGCCGCAGCCTGGGTCACGCGCTGTGGCGCTCGGACGGGAAAGCCGACCACCGAATCGGAGGCATTGGCACGACTCGATACGCGCTTTACGGGCCTCCCGGAGAGATCGTCTTCGAACAGGCCGCTCCCGATCGCAGACAGGAGGGGCGTCGCCAGCTCACCGTGATGTTCTGCGACATCGTCGGTTCCACCGAACTGTCCCGGTCACTCGACGCCGAGGAGTGGCGGGAAATCCTCGAGCGTTATCGAACCGCGTGCGCCGGCGTCGTTGCCGCCCATCACGGCTATGCCGCGGAGTACGTGGGCGACGGTATCGTCATTTACTTCGGATACCCCACTGCCCACGAGGACGGCGCGTGGCAGGCGGTTCGATGCGGCATCAGGATCATCGAGGTACTGAGGGAGTCGGGCCTTCGGGTGCGTCTCGGGGTGCACACCGGCGAGGTGGTCATGGCGGATCAGATTGCGGTTGGCGAAGTGCCGGTGCTGGCATCCAGACTGCAGTCCGTCGCCGACGCCAATACCGTGGTCGTCAGCGCCGCCACCCGCCGGCTGGTCGCGCGAAAGTTCGAACTCGAGCGGCTGGAGGGAAGGAATCTCAAAGGCTTCACCGTTCAGCAACCGGTTTACCGCGTGGTTCGGGAGCGCGTCGGGGCAGGCACGGCTCTGCGCGGAGCGCGGCCGACGCTGACGCCGTTCGTCGGCCGGGCCGAGGAGCTCGAGCGGCTGAGACGGGTCTGGAACCAGGCCCGGAG
>JBFGYD010000170.1:0-5749 GCA_041587615.1 Lysobacterales bacterium | reverse complement strand
CGCCGCGAGGCCCGGCCGACTACATCGAATTCGCGCGCCGCTTCAACACCGTCGTCATCGCCAACGTGCCGCAGATGATCGACGGCATGAACGATCCGGCGCGCCGCTTCATCAATCTGGTGGACGAGATGTATGATCGCAACGTCAATTTGATCATCTCGGCGCAAACCGCGATCGATGAGCTCTATGTCGGCCGGCGACTGGCGTTCGAGTTTCGACGCACCGCCAGCCGCCTGACGGAGATGCAAACCCACGACTACCTGGCCCGGGAGCACCGGCCCTAGTGCCCTCTTTGATAGAAAACGAACTACTCAAACAGGGCGCTGGTGCCCTTTTTGAGAGGCCATCGGGAGAGAGATCATGAGCGAATCGCAATTGTCAGGGAGTTTTGTGTTCCGGCTCGACGGCGAGTCGCTCGGGCGGCTGTTCATGTCGCGCGCCGGGACCTTCGAAATCTTGCAGGCCTCGGCCCTGCAGGAGTCGTTCATCGTCGATTCGATCGAGGTGCAGTCCCGGAGCGGCCGCTGCCGGCTGACTTTTTCCGAGTGGGAAGAAGAAGACCCTCAGCGAGGCGGCAAGCTGTGGGTCAGCGAATACGCGATCGAGCTGACCGTCGATGAATTGATCGCTTACGGCACCTATAGCGTGAGTTTCGACCCCGAGCAGCGCCAGTCGGGCGCCCCCCTGGAACAGATCAGGCGCGAGGCCGAAGAGGATTTCATCCTTTGTGCCAAGCTGCTCGGGCGTTCGGTGCGTCGCGATCTGGTGGTCGACGAAGACAGCCCTCTCCGCCCCAAGCCGGGAGCTAGGTTTCACTAGTCTCGATCACCACCAGGTGAGCGAGACCGTTTCAGGTGTTCTACCGGGAAGGTCGCGATCTCCATCCCGTCGCGGCGGTCGGGCTGGCCGGCCGGCGGGCCCCAGGCGAGGCCGTAGATCACCTCGCAGCGGGCCGGAATGCGGCCGTCGGCGCGGCGGCGCTCGTAGGCCGCGACCATCGCCGCGAAGCGCTTTTTGCCGGTCAGGGAGCGGCGGCGGTCGCTTAGCAGATTTCGACCGCCGAGGTCTTTCAAGTCCTTGAGCAACTGGTCCACGCTGCGGTAGGTGAATGTCAGCAGCTCGACGTCCATCACCGGATCGGAAAAGCCGCATTGCAGCAGACCGTCGCCGAGCAGATGCATGTCGATGAACGGGTGTACGTGGGGCCGGTCGTCGCATTCCGCCCAGCTTGACCTGAGTTCGGTCAGCGTGTCCGGGCCCAGGGTCGTGAACAGAAACGCGCCGCCGGGTTTCAGCACCCGGCGCACCTCGGCGAAAACAGCACCGGGGTCGGCGCACCAGGGCAAGACCAGGTTCGAGCAAACCAGGTCGAAACTGGCGTCGGCCAACGGCAGCGCGGCGGCGTCCGCGCAAATCCCGGAGATTGGCGGGTCCTGGTTGCCGGGGATCCGGCGCAGCAGCGGCAGCGCAAGGTCGAGTGCAACGACGCGGGCCGGCGCGAAATGCCGGGCCAGGCGAACCGCCGCGTGTCCCGTACCGGCGCCGAGGTCCAGGACCCGGCGGACGTCGCACTCGAGGTAACCAAGCCGGTCCAGCAACCGCGCTTCGATTTCCCTGGGACCCGCCGCGGCGCGCTCGCAGGTTGCCGCGGCCGCGCCGAATCCGGCAGCTACCCGATCGTAATCAAGCACGCGGACTCCCGGGCTGCTATCCTGATTGGCGTCATCAAGTACCGGAGCGGCGGTCGTTCAGCGACGGGCGCCGAGTATCCGGTCGCCAACGGGGCGGTGTCAAGGAAGGTGGGCTGGCTGGCCAAAATCTGGACCGGAGTGTTTCCGCCGCGCTGTACGCTCTGTCAGGGGGTGGGCTGGGACAATCTGGACCTGTGCCGCGCATGTGCTGAGGACCTGCCGCGACCGCGCCACCGCTGCCCGCTTTGCGCTGCCGAGGTCGAACTACCGAACGGGCTGCCGTGCGCCGCGTGCATCCGTCGTCCACCGGCCTTCGACCGCGTATTGGCGCCGTTCCGCTACCGGGCGCCGGTCGATTTCTTCATTCAGCAGCTCAAGTTTCACGAACGCTTGGCGATGGCCACGCTGTTGGCCGCGCTGTTCGACCTCGAGGCACCACCCGGTTCGCCGGCGGCGCTGATTCCGGTACCGCTGCATCCGCGCCGCCTGCGGCAGCGCGGTTTCAACCAGGCGCTGGAGTTGGCCCGGCATCTGGCCGAGCGGCGCGCCGCGACGCTGCTGCCGCGGGGCCTCATCCGCCGACGCGCCACGGTCCCGCAGAGCGAGCTGCCGGCCCCCCGTCGTCGGCAAAACCTCAAACGCGCCTTCAAGGTCAATGGCGTCACGCCGCTGCCGTCCCACGTCGCCCTGATTGACGACGTGATGACCACCGGTGCCACGGCCCACGAATGCGCGGCGACGCTAAAGGCAAACGGCGTTGAAAGGGTCGACGTGTGGGTGATGGCTCGGGCCTGAAAGTCAGCGCTGCTTCTCTGCCACCTTCATCACGGAGACGTGCTCGATCGGAATCGGCACGGTGGCCGCGCCGCCCGGAAAGTGCGATTCAAGCTGGAGCTGGCCATCGGCAACCGCCACCAGGCGGCCGGAGTATTCTCGGCCGAAGCGGGTGGTCAGGCGGACGGCGCGATCAACATAGCCGGTGGCCGACGCCGGATCGATGTCTACCCAGCGGGTCTGGCGTACGACGCCGGTTTCCGCGGTCAGACCCGGTGCCGCGGTAATCACCGGCGAGGCGGGCTGTGTTTCGGTCCTCTCCGTGGCCGGGGCTACCGGATCCGGGACGATGCGCGTGACGACGACGGGTGAGGCCACCGCAGCATTCAGCGCGGAGGTCAGGTTCAGTCGACCGATCAGCGTCAGCGGGTCGCCGACCGCCAGCGCGGCGAGCGGCAGGGGGCGGTCCGGTCGGCTGATGAACGTCCAGGGGCCTTTGCCCGAGGCGAATTGCCGATACTGCTCTAACACGCTGGGACCGGCGAGAAGCTTGCGCTCGCGCAGAGCCGCCACCACTTGACCCACGTGAGCATCGAGAAATTCTGAGACGCTCACGCCGGCCCGGCGGGCGCAGTAACGGTTGCGCCGATCGTTGAACTCGGAGGCGTCGAGGCTAATTTTCAACGTGGCCAGCCGCAGGTCGGGAATCGCCGCGCCGCGATTGGCCGCCGCCAGGTTAGGCACTATGAAGCCTAGCGAGAGCGAAACCTCAGACACGCCCCCGGTCTCCTGGATCAGGGACATGTCGACCCGTTCCGGCGGGTTGAGGAAATAGCGACCGGTGATACTGCTCGTCATGTCGGAAAGGCGCATCCCGCGCAGATCCGAAGCGCGAAACTGTTCAACGTCGCCGCAAGCCAGAGCTTCGAAGGGCAAACCGCTGTAGGACAGGGGGGTAAGATCGCCGTCGCCGGCCTCGCTACGGATGCCCTCCAAGGTTACCCCCAGACTCATCGGAATCGCGTCGTCGCCGCGGAATCCCAGCACGTACAGCGTCCCCGGCGTATGCAGCACGACCTCGTCGGCGCGCCACGTCGGCACCCCGTTTCCAATCGACGGACTCAGCGCCAGCCCTCTCGCTCCGACGTCCCCGCGAAGATTCCAAAAGACGCTTTCGCGAGTCAGGATCCCGACCGGAGCGACCTGCGCGGCGAGTTCGTCCATTGCCCTTTCGAGCTGATAGCGAACGTACAGCCAGGCGCCTCCGCCAACCAGGACGGCAAGCACCAGCAGGTTTCGAACCCACGCCAGCACGTGTCCCAGCAGACTCCGCCGCGGCCGTCTTCTACGCCATCTGCCCATAATGATCGAGGATTAGATCGAAGATTGCCGAAAAAAGAAAGGCGCGCCGGAGCGCGCCTTGGCATGTGAGCTGAGTTTCACGGCCGGCGATGGCTCGAACTCAGGGCTTGAGGTAGGTCGTCGACTCCATCTCAACCCCGCGGGCGGTAAACGCCACCTGGGCGCTGACCCGGTCCAGTTTGTCACTGATCCCTGGAACCTCGACCGACCCGCCCCCGTCTTCGATCGCCGCCAGGGTTTTCATCATCTGTTCCTGGTAGATCTGCATCGCGCGCATGTCGTAACCGAGCGACATGAACGGCGCCTGGTTCGGAGCTTCGGCGTCGAGGTAGGCTTTCAGATTGGCCTCCTCGCCGGTACCCACGGAAAAAGCCAGGCCGTGGTCCATCATCGCAACGTGGGGAGAGTCGAGCGGGAACGGCAGCGCATCGGCCGGCAGCGGCACCGGGTTGCCGTCGTTACCGAGCTGCAGCGATGCGAGCTGCGGCACGAAAGCACCCGCCATCCCGATGACCAGTTGCGGGCTCGACATGCCGACCATCGCCAGCATCCTGAGATCGGAGGGCATACCCATCGACATGTCGACGTTCTTCAGGTTCACCCGTATTCCCTGAACGTTGCCCACCATCGGCGGCAACGGCGTAGCCAGCTGGCCGCGCATTTCCTGCATGCCCCGGTTCAGCTCGGCCAGATGCTCGCACCGGTATGGTTCCTGGGCTATCGCGTCGGCGCGCGCCTGCAGAAACTGCTTGGCTTTCAGCACGTTCAGCGCCAGGCCGAAGTAGAACATCCCGTCCTCCTCGCGACCCATACCCGCCACCGGCTGCGCCAGGGCCTGCATGCCCTGAGCCAGATCAGAACGTAGCTCGAACACCGCCAACTGATCGATCTCGCGATCGTTGATGTCGCGGTATCCGGAAACCACCCGCGGCATTACCCGCGCCATGTCCTGAAACTCGGCCCGGCAGACCTCGCTCAGCTGTCCCTGCTGTTCCGCGAACATCACCTGCGCCAGATCGGTCTGGTCGCTGATTACGGCCTGCACCAATCGCTCGGTGTCCAGCAGCAGGGTGCCGTACGGGGAGAGCTCGAACTCTTTATTCAGCGATTGCAGCCGCCCGCTGCTGGCCAGGCTCAGCTCTGGTTTCCGTACCCCGAGCACGCGCTCGAGCGCCAGGGCCTTGGCTTTGGTCGGCATGACCGACAGCAGGACCTGATTGTCACCCACCGAAACGATGACGGTGGCGTCGTCGTCGCCCGCCTCAAAGTACTCGATTCCGCCCAATTCCTGACGCGGGAACGTCGTGTCGGCCTTCTGTTCAACTCGCTGGATCGCGGCGTAGATTCGGTCCGAATCAGCGACGTCCATCCGCATCACCGGCAGCACGCCGATTCCGTAGACCGCGATATTACCTTGCACGGCCAGGCCCAGCTCGGCCATCCCGGCCCGGTTCATTTTTCCGCTCAGTTCTTCCAGAATGGCCCGCTGAAGGGCATCGCCCGTGCCCTCATCGAGTTGCTTCTGGATCAGCCGGTCGAAATACTTCAGCGCCGGCTCACCCATGTCCCAGATCAGGTCCAGAATCTCGTCGGTCAGACGCTCCTGATTGGCCATGAAATACGGGGTGTCGTCGGGAATGTAGGCCAACAGTGGGGAACCCTCGCCCGCGGCGGCCGATTTGGCGGCCAAGCTTTGAGCGTCGGTATCGTCGTCGCCGCACGCAACCAGCAGCAGGCTGATCAGCAGCGCGCCGCAGGCGGCGCGAATTAGCGCAATATTCATCTGTAACTCCTCCAAGCGGATCGAACCGAGTGATCTAGTGTTATACCACAGCAATACACCAATCGCCGGTGCCAATGGTCCTGATGGACGAAAGCCGAAAATGCTAACATCCCGGGGCCCCGAGCACACCCATTAGTTG
>JBFGYD010000169.1:0-5750 GCA_041587615.1 Lysobacterales bacterium | reverse complement strand
TACTCGTACAAAGACGCGTGGGTGCGGGTGCGGCTGGAAGACGGGTCCGACGGCTGGGTGTATCAGAGCCTGGTCGCGGAACGAGGCGCCTCCGCCGACTGAGGCCAACGGCATGAAGCGGTCAGGACCCTCCCGTCTCCATCGGGGGCGGCCTGCGACGAGCCAGGCACAAGACGGGTTGCGTTTTTGCCGCAAGAGAGTCAGGGGGAGGATGGCGGCTTTCGCAGCAGTCCAGAGATGACCTGCGACATCGACGGTCGCGCAAAGAAGCGGCCCGGCTTAAGCCGTCCTTAGTATCCACGCCACCGGCGCAAGATCAGCTGGGCACCCGCCGTCGCTCGACCCGCTCTGGCTCGCCAGATTTGTCCGACGCTTCGGCTGCCTCGACAGCCGGCTCCTCGGCGGGCTCCGGAACTTCCGCTGCCGGCGCTTCGGTCGCTTCGGCCCGCGTTGCGGTGAAGCTCACGACGCGGTTGCGGCCCTCGGTCTTGGCCTGATACAGCGCCTCGTCGGCGGAGTGGATGATGGCGTCGACGTCGGTGCCGGCTTCAGGATAGATCGCCACGCCGATACTCAGCGTCACCCTCACCTGCTTGCCGTTCAGATCGATCACGTGTTTTTCGATTCCGGATCGAAGGCGCTCGGCAACCGCGAGCGCGGTCTTTTCCGCGGCCTCGGGCAGCAGCACCAGGAATTCCTCGCCGCCGAAACGCGCGGCGTAGTCGTCGTCACGCAGGATCACGCGCAGTTCGTCGGCGATGAGTTTCAGCGCGCGGTCGCCGGCCAGGTGGCCGTAGTCGTCGTTGAGGCGCTTGAAGTGATCCAGGTCCATCATCAGCAGCGCGAACGGCTTTTGCTGCTGCTCGCTACGTTCGATCAGCTCACTCAAATGGGCGTTCAGATCCTGCCGATTGCGCAAGCCCGTCAGCGGATCGGTGCTGGAAAGGATCTGCAGCTTTTCGTTCTGTTCCCGCAGCCGCGTGTTGATCTGATCCAGTTCGGCCCGCCCCGCGATCAAACGCTGGACCATATTGCCGAACACGCGGGTCAAGTAGGCGATCTCGTCACGCCCCCGCACCGGCAGATCGACGTCCATATCGCCTTCGGCGACCCGCGCCGCGCCGTCGGTCAAGCGCTTCAGCGGCGCCGCCATGCCGTGCGCGAACACGTACGCGATCAGGCTCATCCCAAGCACGAAAATCATTCCCAGAAACAGGGTCATGCGTTCCAGTTCGTGCACGCCGGCAAACGCGACCATGCTCGGTTGCTCCACGACGATCAGCCAGTCGCTGCCGTCTATCGGGGCGACGGTGCCGACCGCCGCCGAACCGTCTTGATGCCAGAATTCGGCGATTCGGCCCGGGTCGAGACGGTCCCGCAAGGAACTGCTGAGCTGGTCGCCCAGCGCCATCCCTCCCGCCCGGCCCGCGGCCACGATTCGGCCCATCCCGTCAATCAGATAGGCCGATTCGCCGCCGCTGCCCGTCTGCCTCAGGATTGCGCCCACGCGATCGAAATGCAGGCGCGCGACCAACAAGCCGGCCGGCTGCTGGTTCAGATCGGCCAGCAGGGTGCCCTGGAGCAGCAGGAAGCGTTCCCGGCCGGGGTCGAACTGCGGTTCGCCGAGGGCCTGCTGGTTTTCGGCCAGCGCCGTCGGCCAGGCCGCCGGAATCGGCCAGACTTTAGCCTGGTCGCTGGCAACCACGATCTCACCACCGGGGTCGGTCACCGCCAGCGCATCGAGGTCCGGCACCATCGAGGTCACCGACTGTAGATAGTCTCCGATCATGCCGGTGGCCTGCGAGTCGCCGGCGACCGCCGGCCGCAGGTTTTCCGCCACCACGTAGGAGGCCGCGAACACGCGCAACTCGTGCTGGCGTTCCAGCAGCCAGCGGCCGACCTCGCCACCGAGGTTGTCGGCGCTGTTGGTCAGCCCCTGGGTGATCTTTTCTTCGAGCAGGTTGCGGTTGTTCGAGTAATACAGCCAGCCCAGCGCGAGCGTCGGCAGCAGCGTGGCGAAAAACGCGAACGCCGTCATCTTGCTCTTGATCCCGACCATGCTAAAGCGGCCGCCTTTGTCTGACCCCGTGCTCATAGGCTGGCTCCGTGCGTCGGCCAATTCTAGAGCAAATGCGCGCGATTTGGGCTGTAATCCTGACGCACGGCGGTTTTTCGGGAGGCGGCGGTCGAGAGCTTATGCGCCGTCCGGTTGTTGCCGGTGAAACAAGCCGAACGCGATCAGTGCCACGGCGGCGACCGAAATGGCCGAATCGGCGATGTTGAAGGCCGGCCAGTGCCAGTCCCGGTAGTAGACGTCGATGAAGTCGACCACGTAGCCGAAACGCAGGCGGTCGATCAGGTTGCCGATCGCGCCGCCGATGATCAGCGCCAGCGGCGCGGCGGTGCGCCAGTCATTGCGGGGGGTGCGCGAAAGCCACACGATAAGCACGGCCCCAATCGCGACCGCCGCGAACGTGAACAGCCACCGCTGCCAGCCCCCGGGCGTGTTCAGAAAGCTGAACGCGGCGCCGTAGTTGTGCAGCAGGGTCCAATTCAGCCCGGGCAGCACCGGGACGCTCTGGTGCAGCGTCAGCGTCGCGCTGGCGATAGCCTTGGTGACCTGGTCGAGCACGACCACGGCCGCCGACAGCCACAGCCAGGCGAGCGCGCGTAATTGGCGGGTCGGTTCGTTCATGCGAAATGGCGCGTTTCGCCGCGGCCGGCGACGTTGACCAGGCAGCGCCCGCACAGCCCGGGGTGCTCGGCGGCCATCCCGATCTCGGCCCGGCGGTGCCAGCAGCGGGTGCACTTTTGGTGCTCGCTGCGCGCGGCCTCCACGTAGATCGTCTGTTCCCCCACCTGCCCGGCGACCGCGGCGTCGCTCTTTTCCTCGATCGGGTGCAGACTCGCCTCCGAGGTGATGAACACGAAGCGCAACTCGTTTTCGAGCGGCAGCAGGCTCTGGTACAGCTCGTCCGGCGCAAAGACCCGCACTTGGGCGTCCAGCGCCGATCCGATCGCGCCGTCCTGGCGCAGTTGTTCGAGCTGCCGGCTCACGCATTCGCGCACCGCGATGACGTCATCCCAGAGCACCGCCTCGGCCGGATCGGTCATCGGCTCGAGCCCGGTATACCACTGACTCAGGAACACCGTGGGCGGGCGCTCGCCCGGGGTGCGCTCCCAGATTTCCTCGGCGGTGAAGCTCAGGATCGGCGCCAGCCAGCGCCCCATCGCCTCGAGAATATGATACATCGCGGTCTGCGCCGAACGCCGTGCGCCGCTGTCGGGCTGGGTCGTGTACAGCCGGTCCTTGATGATGTCGAGGTAGAACGCGCCCAGGTCGATCGAACAGAAGTGGTGCACCCGCTGGTAGATCGTCGTGTACTGATATTCGTCGTAGGCGGCGACGATCTCCCCCTGCAGGCGCCAGGCCCGGTCGACCGCCCAGCGGTCCAGCGCGAGGCAATCCTCCACCGGCAGCCGGTTTTGCTCGGGGTCGAAGCCGTGCAGGTTGCCGATCAGGTAGCGCGCGGTGTTGCGAATCCGACGATAGGCGTCGGCCACGCGCCTCAGGATCTCGTCGGACACCGACATCTCGTAGCGGTAGTCGGTGGCCGCCACCCACAGGCGCAGCACGTCGGCGCCAAGGGTCTTCATGACCTGCTGCGGCGCCACCACGTTGCCGCGCGATTTGGACATCTTGTGGCCGGCGCCGTCGACCGCGAAGCCGTGGGTCAGAACCTCGCGGTACGGGGCCCGCCCGTGCATCGCGACGGCGGTCAACAGCGAGGATTGGAACCAGCCGCGGTGCTGGTCCGAGCCCTCCAGGTAGATGCCGGCCGGCAAGCCCAGTTCGGCGTGCTGGTCCAGCACGCAGTGATGTGACACCCCCGAATCGAACCACACGTCGAGGATGTCGGTGACCTTCTCGTAGGACTCGGCCTCGTCCCCGAGCAGCTCGGCCGGGTCGAGCTGCTGCCAGGCGTCGGTGCCGTCGACCTCCACCCGATCGGCCACCAGCCGCATCAGGCGAGCGCTGTCGGGATGCGGCGCGCCGGTGGCCTTGTCGCGAAACAGCACGATCGGCACGCCCCAGGTCCGCTGCCGGGAAATGCACCAGTCCGGTCGGTTGGCGACCATCTTCTCGATCCGCTGTTCGCCCCACGAGGGCACCCACTTGACCGTCTTGATCGCCGCCAGCGCCGCTTCGCGCAGCCCGGCCTTATCCATGTGGATAAACCACTGCGGGGTGACCCGAAACGCGGTCGGACTCTTGTGGCGCCAGCAGTGCGGGTAGCTGTGGCGATAAGTCTCGACGTTCAGCAGCGTACCGCGATCCCGCAGCACTTCGACGATGCGGTCGTTGGCGCGCCACACGTGCTCGCCGCCGAACAGTTCGGTCTCGGGCACGAAGCAGCCCTTGGCGTCGACCGGGTTTTCCACCGGCAGATCGTATTGGGTGCCGATCTCGAAATCTTCCTGGCCGTGACCGGGCGCGGTGTGCACGCAGCCGGTGCCGGCCTCGGTGGTCACGTGTTCGGCCAGCACCAGGGGGACCTGGCGGGCGTAAAACGGATGCCGGACCGGAATCCGGTCCAGCTCGCCGCCCGGCGCCCGCCCGAGCACCTCGGGTTCGCCCTCAACGCCGTATCGGCGCAGGCTGTCGTCGGCCAGCTCGGCCACCAGCACCAGCCAGTGATCCCGCCGGTAGCGCACCAGCAGGTATTCCAGCTCCGGATGCAGCGCCACCGCCTGGTTGGCCGGCAGGGTCCACGGCGTCGTGGTCCAGATCACGACCGAGACCCGCTGGCCGTCGTGGTCGACGCCGAAGCGCGCCGCCAGAGCGGCTGGGTCGACCGCGTCGAAGGCCACGTCGATCGCCGGCGAGTCTTTGTCCTGGTATTCGATCTCGGCCTCGGCCAGCGCCGAGCCGCAGTCGAAGCACCAGTTGACCGGTTTGGCGCCCTGGTGCAAATGGCCGTTGTCGACGATTACCGCCAGCGCCCGAATGATGTCGGCTTCGTATTTGAAGTCCATCGTCCGGTACGGGTTGTCCCAGTCGCCGAGCACTCCGAAACGCTTGAAATCGCTCCGCTGCAGGTCGATCTGACGGCTCGCGTAGTCGCGGCACTTGCGTCGAAAGGTCGCGGCGTCGACCTTGCGCCCGACCTTGCCGACTTTCTTTTCGACCTCCAGTTCGATCGGCAGACCGTGGCAGTCCCAGCCGGGCACGTAGGGCGAGCGAAAGCCGGCCAGCAGGCGCGACTTGACCACCATGTCCTTGAGGATCTTGTTCAGCGCGTGCCCGATGTGCAGCGCGCCGTTGGCGTACGGCGGGCCGTCGTGCAGCACGAACGGCTCGCGCCCGTGGGTCCCCTCGGTAATCAGCCGGTAGAAGTCGGCCTCCTCCCAGCGCTCGAGCATCTGCGGCTCGCGCTGGGCCAGGTTGGCCTTCATCGGAAAATCCGTTCGCGGCAGATTGAGGGTGTCTTTGTAGTCCCGGCTCACGTGTTACTCCAGTTCGGCGCGCCTTTGCGCTTTGCGCCCTTGCGTTGCTCCTAAAGTACAGTGGCGGCAGTCAGCACCCGCCGCGCCTGGCGCGCGTCAATGTGCATCTGCGCGATCAATGCGTCGAGATCGGCGAATTTCACTTCCTCGCGCAGCTTCTCGACAAAAAAGATCTCGAGATGGCGACCGTAAAGATCACCGTCGAAATCGAACAAATGGGCCTCGAGCACCATCTCGCCGCC
>JBFGYD010000168.1:0-5761 GCA_041587615.1 Lysobacterales bacterium | reverse complement strand
CGTTCCGGCGCGCGGTTTCTGGCCAGCACTTTCTTGGCGATGTCGGACAGCTGCACGATGCCGAATTCGTCGTCGGCGTGGCGCTTCATGATGATCAGCGGGTTGGTGCCGTGCTCGGCCATCTCCTCGAGCGCGTCGGCGACCGTCATCAGTCCGTCCATTTCGAGAAATTGCGGCCGCATGACGTCGCCGGCCCGAATCGTTTTGGCGTCCTCAGTCATAGTTCCTCCTCGACTCGCTCGGCGAGTTCGTCGATCTGATGTTTGACTCCGATCGCGTCCTCGACGTCGATCTGAAACGCAATCCCGGTCCCGGAAGTCTCGTCGAATTCGCCGACCCGGCCGATCTCTTCCAGAATGTGCCGCGACAGGTGTTCTTCAACCAGAAAAAGAATGACGTCGCGCTGGGTCTCCAGGGTCAGCCCGAGGAACGTCTTGCTTTCTTTAAGCCCCTCGCCGCGAGCGTTACTGATGACCGTGGCGCCGGTGGCGCCGGCCTCGCGCGCGGCTTTCATGACCGCGTCGGCTTTCTCGTCTTCCACAAACACCACGATGGTTTTGAAGCGCATGGCGCGAACCTCCTTGGCTAGCCCGCATCGTTCATTGATTCAGCTCGTTAAACTAGCGTTTTTTGGCGCGCAGCGCTGCGAGCTGCGCATAACCCATGACCGTGATTATCGGAAACAGGGCGGCGAACGCGATCAGGCCAAAGCCGTCGATCAGCGGATTGCGACCGGGCACCGTTTCGGCCAAACCCAGGCCCAGCGCGGCCACCAGCGGAACCGTCACAGTCGAGGTCGTGACGCCGCCAGAGTCGTAGGCAAGCGGCACGATCACTCTCGGGGCGAACCAGGTTTGCACGACGACCACGATGTAGGCGCCGATGATGTAATAATGGATCGGATCGCCGACCACGATCCGATAGCTGCCGAGCGCAACCCCGAACGCTGCCCCGAGCGCGACCGCGATGCGAAGGCCCCACACCCCGATCGCCCCGGCCGATACCGCGTTGGCCTTGATGGCGACGGCCAGCAGCGAGGGCTCGGCAATGGTCGTGCTGAAGCCGAGCGTGAACGCGAACACGTAGACCCAGCCATACCGATCCCAGCTTAGCGTACCCGGGTCCAGGCCCGGAGCGATGAACGACGGGTCGGTCAACTGCGTGGCCATCAGCCGCCCGAGCGGAAACAGCGCCCGCTCCAGACCTAGCAGAAACAGGCTCAGTCCGACCAGGACGTACGCGAAACCGATCAGGACCCGGCCCAACTGCGGCACCGGCTGCCGGATCACGAACAGCTGGAAGCCGAGCATGATGGCCGCAATCGGCAGCACGTCGCGCATCGTCACGGCCAGCGTGCCTGCAAGCTCGATCAGCAGATTCATCCGATTACGATTCCATAGCCCATCACGAAGATAATCGGAGTCAGCGACGCGAACGCGATCAGACCGAAGCCGTCCAGCATCGGATTTCGTCCCCGGATCGAAGACGCCAGGCCGACCCCGAGCGCGGTGACGAGCGGCACGGTCACGGTGGAGGTCGTCACACCGCCCGAATCGTAGGCGATGCCGATGATCTCGCGCGGCGCCATCGCCGTCATCGCGACCACCAGCAGGTAGCCGACGATGATCATCCAGTGGATCGGCCAACCCTTGATGATTCTCACCACGCCGAGCACGATGGCCACGCCGACCGCGAGGGCGACGGTCAGCCGAAGACCCGTGGCATAGGCGGCCCGAGCGTCCTCGGTCGCCTCGATGACGGCGCCCGCGGCCGCAACCCGCGCGGCCTCGGCCGCCACCGCAATCAGCGCCGGTTCCGCCACCGTGGTGCCGAATCCAAGCGCAAACGCAAACAACAGCAGCCAAACCACGCTGCCTTTCCGGGCAAACGAGTAGGCCATCGTCTCCCCGATCGGAAACAATCCCAGCTCCAGTCCGTAGACGAAAAACGTCAGCCCGAGGACCACGCAAGCCAGGCCCACGACGAGGTCGAGCACGTCCGGCAGCGGCTGTTGCAGCACCAGGAGTTGAAAGAACAGCACCACGGCGACGATCGGCAGCAGGTCGCGCCCGCTGCCGGCAACGGCGCGCAGCAGGTTCTTCAGCGAGGTCAGCACGCCGATCTCATCGGTTCAGATCAGGCTCGCGCTGCGCCGGGCAGCCGGCAACCGTTGGGGCGTTCGAAGCACACCGGGACAGTATAGCCGGAGCCAAGGCCTCATCCTCGTGCGCGCAGGTGGCCAGCGCCCAGGTCGGCGCTGCGCCGGCAGCCCAGCAGCGCCATCGCGTTTTCCATTTCCTGGCGCAGGATCTCGAGCGCGCGCAGGACTCCGGCCTCGCCGCCGGCCGCCAGACCGTACAGATACGGTCGTCCGATGCTGCAAGCCCGTGCCCCCAAAGCCAGCGCCTTGATCACGTGGCTGCCCCGTCGGATGCCGCCGTCGCAGATGATTTCCAGGCGGTCGCCGACCGCGTCGGCGATCGGCGCGATGCAGTCCACCGGCGCCGGCACGCCGTCGAGCTGACGGCCGCCGTGGTTGGAAACCATGACCGCGCTGGCTCCTGAGTCGGCCGCGAGGCGGGCGTCGGCCGCGGTCAACAGACCCTTGATCACCAGCGGCCCGTCCCACTCACGGGCCAGCCACTCAGCGTCGCGCCAGCCAATGCGGCGGTCGAACTGGGCGTTGACGTACTCGATCACCGATACGGTCTTGCGCGCCAGCGGCTCCACCCGGTGGGCCACGTTGGCCAGCTCGAACCCGCCGTGGCGGAGCACGTTCAGCCACCAGCGGGGATGTACGGCGAAGCTGAACAGGCTCTTGAACGTGAACCGCGGCGGAATTGTCATACCGCTGACCCGGTCGCGCTCACGGTTGCCGGCAATCGGAGTGTCGACGGTCAGGCACAGGGCATCGTAGGCGGCGTCCCGGCAGCGCTGGACGAACTCGGCCGTCAGCCCCCGGTCCTTGAAGATGTAGATTTGATACATCTTCGGACCGGTGCTGGCCGCGGCGACGTCCTCCAGGCGGGTCGTGGCCACGGTTGACAGACTGTACAGGGCTCCGGCCCCGGCCGCGGCGCGCGCCACCGCCGTCTCGGCTTGGTGGTGAAACAGGCGCGACATCCCGGTCGGCGACAAAATGACCGGCCATCGCAGCCGACAGCCCAGCACCTCGGTGCCTAGATCGATCTCCGCGATGTCCCGAAGGCAGGTCGGCAGCAGCTCGTATTCGTCGAATGCGGCCGTGTTGCGCTCGAGCGAGATTTCGTCCTCGGCTCCGCCCTCCAGGTAGTCGAAAACGGGTCTCGGCAGGCGGCGTCGGGCCAGCCGCCGCATGGTGGCGATGTTGTGGCAGCGCGAGAGCTTCATTCACCGCATTTTTCTACACCACGAGACGAGCCGCAATCGACATTCATCGCGGCTGGCAATCCCCGAGGCCAGCGGTTAGCCTGCGCTGATGGCGACTGGTGGCACCGGGATCTGAGGACGTGGACATGGCCACGCGCCGAATCAGCTACGAATTCGACTCGGTGCCCGAGGCGGGGGGCTTGCGTGAGGTCGCGCCTGGGGTCAAATGGCTGCGGATGCCGCTGCCCTTCGCACTCGACCACATCAATCTGTGGCTGCTCGCCGACGGGCCCGGCTGGGCCGCGGTCGACAGCGGTCTCAACGGCGATCCCGCGATCGGTGTCTGGCGGGCGCTGTTTGCCGGCCCGATAAAAGCCAGGCCGCTGACCCGGCTGCTGGTCACGCACATGCACCCCGACCATTCGGGCCTGGCCGGCTGGCTGTGCGCCGAACTCGGCATCGGGCTGTGGATGCCGCGCGACGAATACCTTATGTGCCGCGTGCTGGCGGCCGACCGGCCGCCGGCGCCGCAAACCGGGATCGACTTCTACCGCGCGGCCGGTTTTTCCGAACGAGCGCTGGAAAAGTATGCGGAGCGCTTCGGCATGTTCGGGCGCTTCGTGTCGCCGCCGCCGAGTTCGTATCGCCGGCTGCGGGACGGCGAGCGAATCGGGATCGGCAGCCGCGACTGGGAAGTCGTCATCGGCCGCGGCCATTCGCCGGAACACGCGTGCCTTTTTTGCGCCGAACTGAACGTCGTCATTTCCGGCGATCAGATCCTGCCGACGATTTCGTCCAACGTCAGCCTGTGGCCGACCGAGCCCGACGCCGACCCGCTCGACGAATGGCTGAACTCGTGCAAGAACCTGAAGGACCGTCTGCCGTCCGACGTGCTGGTGCTGCCGGCTCACGGCAAGCCCTTCCGCGGCGTCCACGTACGCCTCGATCAACTCATTGCCGAGCACGAGGAGGGGCTCGCCAAGCTGCTTGACTACTGTGTCGAGCCAAAGTCCGCGACCGAGGTGTTTCCGGCGCTGTTCAAGACGGCGATCGACGGCGCCAAGCTGATGATGGCGACCGGCGAGTCGCTGGCGCACCTCCAGTACCTGCTCAAGCGCGGCGCGCTGACCGCGGAGGTCGGGGACGACGGGGTGCGCCGCTACCAGCGAACGCAATGAGCAAGCGAAATCAAAAGAAGCTGGAAACGCGGCTGATCCACGCCGGCGAGCCACGGCCGCGGATCGAGGGCGCGGTCAGCATGCCGATTTTCCAGTCCTCGACCTTCGAAACCCGGCCCGGCGCGGGCTACCACGAGCTGGGCTACATCCGCCTCAGCACCACCCCGAACCACGTCGCGCTGCACGCCAAGCTGGCCGATCTCGAAGGCGGCGAGGCCGGGCTGGTCACGGCCAGTGGGATGGCGGCCATCACGACCACGCTGATGACCGTACTCAAACCCGGCGACCATCTGCTGGCGCAGGGCTGCCTGTATGGCGGGACCCACGATTTCATCGCCAGCGACCTGAAGAACTGGGGGGTCGCGAGCGATTTCATCGACCCCAACGACCCGGAGTCGTGGTCCGCGCTGCTCCGCCCCGAGACCCGCGCCATCTACGCCGAGACCCTGACCAACCCGCTGCTGCAGGTCGGCGAGCTGCCGGCGATCGTCGCCTTTGCCCGAGCCAACGGCCTGGTGTCGATGATCGACAGCACGTTCGCCACGCCGGTGAACTTTCGCCCCCTCGAGCACGGCTTCGACCTGGTGCTGCACTCGGCCACGAAATACCTGAACGGACATTCCGACATCGTCGCCGGGGTCGTGGTCGGCGCCGCCGAAATGGTGCAGCGGATCAAAAAATCTCTGGATCTTTACGGCGGCGCGCTCGATCCCCACGCCTGCTTCCTACTGCAGCGGGGGTTGAAGACGCTGGCGCTCCGGGTGCGCCGGCAAAACGCGAACGCCCAGGCGCTGGCCGAGATGCTCGCCGCCCACCCGGCCGTGGTGCGGGTCAACTATCCCGGGCTGGCCGATCACCCGCACCACGTGCTGGCCAAACGACTGTTCGAAGGCTGCGGCGGCGTGCTCAGTTTCGAACTCGAAGACCCGACGGCTGCCGATGAGACGATCGGCCGGCTCGAGATCATGACCAGCGCGCCCAGCCTTGGCGGGATCGAGACTCTGATCACGCGCCCAGCCGCCAGTTCCCACGCCGGCATGTCGCGGGCCGACCGTGAGCGCGTGGGCATCGGCGAGGGCCTGATCCGGATCGCCGTCGGCATCGAACACGCCGATGACCTGATCGCCGATCTGATGCATGGGCTCCGCTGACCCGAGGACGGTCCTAACCAGGCCGGTTGCGTGGCCACGACTCCGTCGGCCGATGATCGGCCCGAACCCCGCCGCTCCTTTGTG
>JBFGYD010000167.1:0-5772 GCA_041587615.1 Lysobacterales bacterium | reverse complement strand
GGTCGTTGGTCAGAAAGATGTCGCCCTCCTCGACCGTGCCCTCGTAGACCTCCATGAAGCCGTAGATGAACGAACCGAACTGACCGACCACCATTTTTCCGTCGACGTTGGCGATCATCGGGAATTCGTCGTGCTGCTCTCGAATTCCCGGCGACATCGCCGTGCGGAACAACACGGCGTCCATTTCGAAGCGCGCGTTGCGCATCGCGTTCTCGATCAGGTCCAGCGTGATCGGATCGACCTCGACGCGCTCGAACGGGCGGGGGTTGGATTCGACGATGGTTGCTGTCATTACAAATTTCCTATTTGATGGGCCGGATCAAGATGTTGCCAAAGTCATCGACCTCGCCGGCGTGGCCCGGCAGGATGACCGTGGTCGAATCCATCTCCACGACGATGGCCGGACCCTCCAGCCGGTTGCCGGCAGACAATTTCGCGCGATCGTAGACGCTGGCTTCCTGCTCGCGGTCCCCCATGTAGACCGTTTGCGTGCCGACCCGCGCGTCTCCGAGTTCGCCGTCAGCGGCGATCGGCAGCGCGCTGATCTGGGTGGCGCTGCCCTCGACCACCGCGCGGAGGTTGACCAGTTCCTTGTCGGCCTTCAGCGCAAACGTGAACAGCTGCTCGTGCATCTGGTCGAATTCCCGGCCGATGGCCTCCAAGCCCTCCTTTTCGAGGGCCTCCTCGGTCAGATCGATGGTCAGCAGCAGCCCCTGGCCGTGGTAGCGGATGTCCACCTGGTAGCGGGTGGTCTGTTCCGACCGCGGCACCTGCTCGGCATCGAGGCTTGCCGCGGCGCTCGCACCCAGCTCGCGCAGTATTCCGAGCACTTCCTCCGAGCTGGTCTCGGGAAAACGACGGATATAGGTGCGCGAGGCCTCGTCGCGGATTCGGGTGGTCGCGTCCCCGTAAGCGCACAGCACCCCCGGGCCCGGGGGGATGATGACCGGCCAGGAACCCATCAGCTTGCCCAGCGCGTTGGCGTGCAGCGGCCCGGCGCCGCCGAACGCGACCAGCGCGAACTCCCGCGGATCGTGGCCCTGCTCCACCGAGACCAGGCGCAAGGCGCCGAACATGTTTTCGTTGACGATGTCATACACGCCGGAGGCGGCTTTTTCGACCGAAAGCCCGAGCGCGTCGGCCACCGGCTTGAGCGCCTTTTCGGCCAGCGCGCGGTCCAGGTTCATCTCGCCCCCCAGCCGAGCCACGCCGGGCAGATAGCCCAGCACGATATTGGCGTCGGTGACCGTGGGTGCCTCGCCGCCGCGCCCGTAACAGGCCGGGCCTGGATCGGCGCCGGCACTCTCCGGGCCGACTCGCAGGGCCTTGGTGAGTTCCGGAACGTGGGCAATCGAACCACCGCCGGCGCCGACGGTGCGGATGTCGATCGACGACGCGCGCACGGTCACGTCGCCGACCGTGGTCTCTCGGCGCTGCCGCGCCTCACCGTTCTGCACCAGCGCCACGTCTGCGGAGGTGCCGCCCATGTCCAGCGTCAGCAGATTCTCGAACCCGGCCTGACGGGCGACCCAGATCGCCCCCGACACGCCGCCCGCGGGACCACTCATCAGTAGGTTGACCGGATAGGCCTCGGCCGCCGCGGCCGACGCCAGGCCTCCGTCGGAGCGTAGGATGTGAAGCTGCACGTCCTTCATGCGCTCGGTCAGCTCGCGCTGCAGGTTCTCGATGTAGGTGGCCACCCGGGGACGCACGTAGGAATTAGCCACCGTGGTGATGGTGCGCTCGTATTCCTGCATCTCGGGAACCACGTCCGAGGACAGCGAGACCGGTATATCCGGCATCTCCTCGGCCGCCAGTTCGCGAATTCGGCGCTCGTGGCTGACGTTGGCGAACGCGTTGATCAGGGATACGGTCAGCGCCTCGATCCCCTGTCCTTTGATGAACCTCAGCTTCGCGCGCAGATCCTCTTCGTCCAGAGCCTCGACCACCTCGCCGCGCGCGTCCACGCGCTCATTGGCCTCCACCGTCACCGCCAGCGGGGCCAGCGGGGCGCTCTTGTTGTAGATCACCCAGCCGCCCAGGCCACCCGGCACGAAAGAGCGCGCGATCTGCAGCGTCTGCCGATAGCCTCGCGTCGTGACCAGCCCGACTTTCGCGCCCGTTCCGGTCAGCACGGTGTTGGTGGCCACCGTCGTGCCGTGCATGACGTGGCTGATTTCGGCCGGAGCAATGCCGGCCGCGGCGGTCACCCGCTCGATGCCGTTCAGCACGCCGATCGAGGAATCGTGCGGCGTGCTGGGGACTTTGGCAGTGTGGAACCGGCCGCTTTTTTCATCAACCAGCAGCAGGTCGGTGAACGTCCCGCCAACGTCTATGCCCAGTCGGTATGCCATGACTCGATTTTCCTTATGTCAATTGCTGAGGGAAATCCCCGGCCCGAGACAGCATGCTCGGAACCGGTCGTCGCATCTGCTCGCCCAGCCAAGCCGAGGTGTCGAGCAAGGCCGACATCGACACGCCGCTGGAGATCCCGGATCGATTCAGGACGTACAGCAGATCCTCGGTGGCGATGTTGCCGGTTGCCGCGGGCGCGAACGGACAGCCGCCGATCCCGCCGGTGCTGGCGTCGATCCGTGAAGCCCCGGCCTCGATCGCCGCGCAGGCGTTGGCGATCCCGGTGTTTCGGGTGTTGTGAAAGTGGCCGCGCAGCGGGATGTCGTCGCAGCGGGCGAGGATTTCGCCGACCAGCGAGCGCACCTGCCACGGGGCAGCCACGCCGATGGTGTCGGCCAGCGCGATCTCGGCGGGCTGCTCGGCCAACGCCAGCTCGGCCAACTCGATGACGCGCTGCGCCGGAACTTCGCCCTCGAACGGACAGCCCCAGGCGGCTGAGATCATCACGTTGGCGGGCACACCGGCGGAGCGCGCAGCGGCGGCGATACGCATCCAGGCGGCGGCCGACTCGCGCGAACTCACGCCCTGGTTGCGGCGGTTGAACGTGTCGCTGGCGACGATCACGAAGCCGATTTCGTCAACCCCGGCGGCCAGCGCCCGCTCGAATCCTCTCTCGTTCAGCACCAGGCCGATATAAACCACGCCGGCCGAACGCGGGACGCCCGCCATGACCGCTTCGGCGTCGGCCATCTGCGGCACGCGCTTTGGGTGGACGAAGCTGACCGCCTCCAGGCGCCTGATGCCGGCCGCCACCAGGCGCTCGATGAAGGCGATCTTGACTTCGGTCGCGAGCACTTCCGGCTCGCTTTGCAGGCCGTCGCGGGGACCCACTTCTACGATCGTGACGGTGCCTGGGAGCATTGATGACCCGCGGAGTTTCAATCCACTGATTGTATACAACTTTGGGGGCACCTCAAGATCATGGGCGATACTCTTTGACGAGAATCGCCGAAATTGTATACATTGAGCACCGAAATCGCCCCACCTGTCGAAGCCAGCCAGAGGCGCGCAATGAGCAGCGACAAACCGTCCGACGGACCCTTGACCGACCTCAGAGTGATCGAGATGGGCTCCCTGCTGGCCGGGCCGTTCTGCGGCCAGCTGCTGGGCGACCTGGGCGCCGAGGTGATCAAGCTGGAGGCCCCGGGAAGCGGCGACCCGATGCGCGTGTGGGGCCAGGAAAAGGCCCACGGCAAATCGCTCTGGTGGCCGGTGGTGGCGCGCAACAAGAAATCGGTCACCGTCAACCTGCGCGTACCACAGGGCCAGGAGCTGGTTCGCCAACTGGCGGCAAAGGCGGACATGGTACTGGAGAACTTCCGCCCCGGGACGATGGAACGCTGGGGCCTGGGCTATCCCGAGCTGTCCGCCATCAATCCGGGGGTGATCATGGTGCGCGTGTCCGGTCAGGGTCAGTACGGACCTTACGCCAAGCGCGCCGGCTACGGCTCGATCGGAGAGGCCATGGGTGGCCTGCGTTACGTGTGCGGCGACCCGTCCAATCCGCCCAGCCGCTTGGGCATCAGCATCGGCGATTCGCTGGCGGCCACCTTCGCGACGGTCGGCGCCCTGGCGGCGCTTCACCACCGTGAAAAGACCGGCCAGGGTCAGGTGGTCGACTCGGCGATCTATGAGGCCGTGCTGGCGATGATGGAGTCACTGATCACCGAGTACGACCAGACCGGCTACATCCGCGAGCGCACCGGCGCGATTCTGCCCAATGTCGCCCCGTCCAATGTCTATCCCACAACCGACGGCAAGATGATTCTGATCGCGGCCAACCAGGACACGGTTTTCAAGCGGCTCGCGGCCGCCATGGAGCAACCCGAACTGGGCGAGGATGAGCGCTACGCGACCCATGCCGCACGCGGCGCGCGCCAGCAGGAACTCGATGAGTTGATCGGCGCCTGGACCGCGACCCTGTCGGCCGACGATCTAGTGAGGCTGATGGAGGATCATGGCGTGCCGGTGGGCAAGATCTTCCGCGCGCCGGAGATGCTCGAGGACCCCCATTTCAAGGCGCGAGAGGCCATCATACGCGTGCTCCACCCGGAATTCGGCGAACTGGCAATGCAGAACGTCACGCCCAAACTGTCCCTGACCCCGGGCAAGGTGAAGGCGCCGGGGCCGGCGCTGGGCGAGCACAACGAAGCCGTGTTGAGCGGTTTGTTGGGGCTGAGCGCCGAACGCCTGGAGCAGCTGCGGCAGGCCGGGGTGATCTGAGATGGCTTCAGACCGCGACGAAGACTACCGCCGCTCCGGTTTCGGGCACGAGTTGGGGTTCGGACAACACCCGGCGCTGCTGATCGTCGACTTCGTCAACGCCTATCTGCACCCGGAATCGCCGCTGTACGCCGGCGTGGAAGCGGTGCTGGAGTCCTGCGTCGGCCTGCTCGCGGCCGCGCGCAAGGCCGCGATCCCGATCTTCCACACCTGCGTCAGCTATCGCCCCGGCAGCGCCGACGGTGGGGCCTTCCGGCGCAAATTGCCGCTGCTGAAGCACTTCGAGGAGGGTTCGCCCTACGCCGGTTTCGCGCCGGGACTGGAGCCCGCGGCGCGGGAAACGGTGATCGTCAAACAATACGCGAGCGCGTTCTTCGCCACCCCGCTGGCCGCGAACCTGACCGCGGCCGGCATCGACACCGTCATCATCGCCGGGCTCACGACCAGCGGCTGCGTGCGCGCCACCGCGGTGGACGCGATCCAGCACGGCTTTCGCCCGTTGGTCGTCCGCGAGGCGGTCGGTGATCGCCACGCCGGTCCCCACGAGGCCAACTTGTTCGATCTGCAGGCCAAGTACGCGGACGTCGTTTCCTTCGACCAGGTCGTCCCGCTGCTGACGGCGGGCGCCTGAGATCGGGCAGCGTGCGGCCGGCTCAGAAATCGAGGGTGAATTCGACGCCGTAGCGGCTGCGGCTTCCCGGGTGGTCGAACGAGCCGCCAAACTCGGGCGCCGGAATGACTTCCTCCAGGTAATCCTCATCGGTCACGTTCAGACCGAAAGCGGTCAGCGACCAACGCTGTCCGCGGACGCCCAAACGCAGATCCAGGGTGTGGTACTCGTCGCGCCTGGCGTTGGAGAAATCGGCAATACCCAGCGCTCCGGCGCCGTCGCCGAAGCCGAGTTCGAACAGCGGCATGAAGATCGTCGGGCGCTGGCCCTCCTGGACCGTGTGGAACCAGGTCTCGCCAACGAAGCGCGCGTCGGCCCGGCCGATCAAGGACAGGGAATCGGACATCGGCCAGTCGAAGTCGGCACCGACGTTGAAGGTGTATTTCGGCGTATACGGCGACTCGTTGCCGACCGTGTCGGGACGCGAGCTGTTCTTCTTGATCTCCGAGTCGATGAGGTTGCCG
>JBFGYD010000166.1:0-5782 GCA_041587615.1 Lysobacterales bacterium | reverse complement strand
TGGTCGCGAGCCAGGCCGCCGGCTGCCGCTACTGCCAGGCCCACATGGCCAACCTGTCGAGCATCTATCACGCCTCGGACGCCAAGATCGCCGCGGTCTGGGAGTTCGAAACCAGCGAGCTGTTCAGTCCGGCCGAACGCGCGGCGCTTCGGCTGGCCATGCACGCGGCGCTGGTGCCTAACGAGGCCACGCGGGAGGATTTCGACGCGTGCCTCGAGCACTTCAACGAGGGGCAGATGGTCGAGATCGTCGCCTCGATCGCGTTGTTCGGTTACCTCAACCGCTGGAACGACACGATGGCGACCCAACTGGAGGAGTATCCGTCCGGCGTGGCCGCCCGCGCGATCGGTGCAACCGGCTGGAGCGCGGGAAAACACGGTTGAAGTGATATGCATCGGCCTCTTGCTCGCCCTCGTTCATGCTGGCCGCCGACTCAGAGAGCGCGGTTGCCGTGGCCCTGAGCAGTTCCAGCCAACCGCGTCTGCAGATGTGGGTTGGACGTCGATGACCCGATGCACCGGGCTCAGTCCGCTGCGCTCAGATGGCGGTAGAAGGTCTCCGGGTCGATGTTGGCGCCGCACACCAGCACGCCGACCCGGCGTCCGCGAAGGTCCTCGCGCAGCGGCCCGACCAGCGCCGCGGTGGCGGCGGCGCCGGCGGGTTCCACCGCCAGCTTCATCTCGCGAAACAGCAGTCCCATCGCCGCGCGCATCTGCGCGTCGTCGATCCTGACCAGGCGGTCGACGTTGTCCCGGCACAGCCGGTAACTCAGCGGGGTCGCCATCGGCGGCGCCAGGCTGTCGGCGATCGTGTCGATTCGGTCGATGGTCTGTGGTGATCCGGCGGCGAAACTCAAATGCATCGTGTCGGCGCCGACCGGTTCTACCCCGATCACCTCGGTTTCGGGGCTCATGAGCTTGACCGCGGCGGACACCCCGCCCATCAAGCCGCCGCCGCCGATGGGCACGATCACGGCGTCCATCCGCGGGGTCTGTTCGACCCACTCGGCGCCGACGGTCGCGGTTCCCAACGAGGTGTAAATGCCCTCGAACGGGTGCACGAAAGTCCGCCTCTCGTCGCGCTGAATCTGCTCGGCCCGGGCGAAGGCGGTCGGCCCGTCCTTTGCGATCTCGACCTCGGCCCCGTATGCCTCGGCGCTGGCTACCCGCATCGGATTGGCCGACGCCAGCATCACCACCTTGGCGCTCACCCCCAGGGCACGGGCCGCGTACGCCACCGCGATCGCGTGGTTCCCGGCGCTGACCGCCGTGACCCCGCGGCGCAGCACCTTCGGGTCGACGTTCAACATCACGTTCAAGGCGCCGCGCGGCTTGAACGTGCCGGTGCGCTGAAACAGCTCGAGCTTCAGTACCGGCGTGGTCTCCGGCCCCAGCAGTTCTTCAATCTCACGGCCCCGCCAGATATGCGCCGGTGTCTCGATCAAATGCGGCGCCAGCCGCGCTCGAGTGGCCTCGATCTGCTTGATGCTCAGTACCGCCATCGCGTCTTCCCGGATTGCCGCACGGATCCCTGCCGGGGTGGTGGCCAACCATACCATTGCGGCGGCCGCCGCAGGCTGCTAGCGGACGGCGTGGGCACCGAAGCCCGAACGCGTTGCCGGCTTTTGCGACGCCTTGACCGTCTATTTAGTTTAGACATAAACTAAATAGGTTCAGGCTTAAACCACTTACAGGGACGATCCCGATGGCGCGAATGACCGGAGCCAAGGCGCTGATCGATTCGGTGCTGCTCCAGGGGGTGGACACCGTATTCGGCCTGCCCGGCGGGCAGGTCTACGATCTGTACGACGCTCTCGATCAGGCCGGCGACCTGCAGGTGCTGACCTCCCGGCACGAGCAGGGCGCCGCCTACATGGCCTATGGCTACGCCCGCTCCACCGGCCGAGTCGGGGTGTTCCTGGTCGTACCTGGACCGGGACTGCTCAACACCACCGCCGCGCTGTGTACCGCCTACGGCGCCAACGCCAAGGTGCTCGCGATCAGCGGCCAGATCCCGTCCCACGGCATCGGCCGCGGGATCGGATTTTTGCACGAGTTGCCCGACCAGCTCGCGCTGATCCGCGGGGTCACCAAGTGGGCCGAGCGCATCGAACGGCCGGAGGACGCGCCCGGCCTGGTGCGCGAGGCGTTCCGGCAACTGCACACCGGCCGCCCGCGGCCGGTGGAGCTTGAGATGGCGATGGACGTCACTGGGATCGAAGCCGAGGTCGAACTGGACTCGGGTCCACTGATGGTGGAGCCGGCCGAGCCGGACCCGGACAAGCTCGCCGCCGCGGCGAAGCTGCTGGGCCAGGCGAGAAAGCCGCTGATCATGGTCGGGGGCGGCGCGGTCGACGCCGCTCCAGAAGTCCTGGCGCTGGCCGAAGCCCTGCAGGCGCCGGTGGCCGCGTTCCGGCAGGGGCGCGGCGTCGTCAGCGATGATCACTACCTGAGCCATTGTTTTCCGGCCGGCCACCGGCTGTGGGCCGACGCCGACGTCGTGCTGGCGGTCGGAACCCGGCTCAAGTATCCGCTGATGTACTGGGGCACGGGCGGGGTCCAGGTGATCCGGGTCGACGTGGACGAGACCGAAATCGCGAGGATCAAAGAGCCGGCAGTCGGGATCGCGGCCGACGCCGCGGTGGCGCTCGGCCAACTGTTGCCGCTGGTCGAGCGGCACAACCGCAGGCGCGAGTCCCGGGAGGGAGAGTTGCGGCAGTTGCAGACTGGGTTCCGGGAGGAGTTCCAACAAAAGCTCCGGCCGCAGATGCAGTTTCTCGACGCGATCCGCCGCGCGCTGCCGCGCGACGGGTTGTTCGTCGACGAGGTGACCCAGACCGGCTTCGCGTCGTGGTTCGGGTTCCCGGTCTATCGCCCGCGCCAGTTTATCTCCAGCGGCTACCAGGGCACGCTCGGCTACGGCTACGGTACCGCGCTGGGGGTCAAGGTCGGCAACCCGGGCAAAAAAGTAGTCCAGATCAGCGGCGACGGCGGCTTCATGTACCAGGTCGGCGAGCTGGCCACCGCGGTCCACCACCGGCTGCAGGTCGTGACCGTGCTGTTTCGCGACAACCGCTTCGGCAATGTCTACCGCGATCAGAAGTCGCGCCCCGGCGAGCACGTCATCGGCACCGATTTTCACAACCCGGACTTCGTCGCGCTGGCCGAGAGCTTCGGCGCCGCCGGCGACCGGGCCCGAAACGCCGGCGAGCTGGAGCAGGCGATCCGGCGCGGATTCGATCATCCCGGACCGACCCTGATCGAGGTCCCGGTCGGCGAAATGCCCAGCCCCTGGCCTTACATCATGCTGCCGCCTGCGCGCGGCGATTGAGAAAGCGGCGCGAATATAGTCCAATCGATCTCAGCACCACCGACGGAGGCCGCCATGAAGCGTAACGATGCTGACCATTGCTCCGGTTCCCGTCGTTCGTTCCTGAAGACCGCCGCCGCTGGCGCGTTGATCGCGGCCGGGCCGACGGTCGGTGTCGACTCCGATCACAAGAAGACGCAGAGCAGCGCTGATTCCCGCCGCGCCGAGGCCCTGCTGAGGCGATACGGCGGGGAGTTCGGCGAGGTCGGTCGGGGGGGTGCCTGATGGCCGTGTTCGAAGTCGAAAGCTGGCGCGTGATCGACGGCAAGGAAGAACAGGCCGAGCGCGAAATGCGCCGCTGGTTTAAATGGGTCAATGACCACCGCGAGCTTTTCGGTGAGTGGAAAAGCGTGCGCTATTTCATCAAGCATGCCGCCGGCGACGAGTCCGGCGAGCATTTCCTGATGTGGGAATACGACAGCTACAGCGCCTACGAGGCCTACAAGAATCGGCGCAAGGACTACGAGGGGCCGTACAGGGAGTACAAGGAAAACGACCCCTACCATAAGGGTCTGTTCATCAAGGAGCGTATGACGCTGGAATTCTGGAAGGACGAAATGCGCGAGCTTTGGCTCGAATAGACCCATGCAGGACGCGGATTGAGCGATGAGGACGTTTGATGAAGGCGGCGGCGAGCGCGCGGACTCGGGCTCCCTGAAACGGGATTTCAAGACCCTGCGCCGGATCCTGCTGATGATCCTCGGGTACTGGACCCACGGGCGGCGGGTGCGCGAAGCCTATCGAAAGCACGAGGCCGCCGGCACGACCTATTGGGTGGACGAGCGCTGATGGCGCGGATCAAGCCGGACAATCCCCCGCCCGCCGAATACGCTTTCGGCTACCGCCGGCCGCCGCGCTCAGGCAACGACATCAACGGACTCGGTGTGACCAAGCCAGCTCCGGCCCAGCCGGTTTTTCACAGCGCCGGCAACGCGCGGCTGGAGTGGCAGGCGCTGGACGATTTTTTCGGGGTGATCAATCCGTGGCCGGTCGTCCGACACGTGATCGCCAACGCCTGGCAACTGCGCAAGCGCAACGGGCCGGTCAATCGGCGCCGCCGCGCGGTGGACGATCCGGCGGCGATGGCCGTCGAAGTCAAAGCCGCCGCGCGCGAGTTCGGCGCGGAACTGGTCGGGGTGGCCGAGGTGACCCCGGAAGCGGTGTTTGCCGGGCGCAGCGCTCCGCATGGAAACGCGATCTGCATCGGCCTGTCGATGGACCTGAAAGAGATGCGCCACGCGCCGCAGCCGCGCGCCGCGGTCGAGGTCATGCGCGTGTACCGGCAGATCTCCCGAATCGCGATCAGGTTGGCCGCCCGCATTCGGTCCTGGGGCTGGCCGGCCAAGGCTTACGGCAATCCCAACTCGACCGACATCCTGCATATCCCGCTGGCGGTCAACGCCGGTCTCGGCCAACTCGGCAAGCACGGGTCGATGATCAGCAAGGAGTACGGTTCCAATTTCCGACTCGCCGCGGTCCTGACGGACCTCCCGCTGGCGTTCGACGAGCCGGTTGACATCGGCGTCGACGACCTTTGTTTCGGTTGCCGCCGGTGCGTGATCGACTGCCCGGCGGACGCCATTTTCGACGTCAAGCAGATGGTTCGCGGGGTCGAGAAGTGGTACGTGGATTTCGACAAATGCATTCCCTATTTCGTCAAGACCTACGGCTGCGCAATCTGCATCGAGGTGTGCCCGTGGAGCCGACCGGGTCGGGGTGGGTCCTTGTCGCGGACCCTGCTGGCCAAGCGCAAGATGGGCTGAGCTCGGTTCGAGTATTGCATCGAATCAAGGTCAAGCCTTTGTTTTATAAACTTTTTCTTCAATTGGACATGAAAAAACTTTAGGTTTAAACTAAACGGCGCCGAGATGAATGCGAAGGATGCCGACCACATCGTCACCGCACACCGGCGCCACTGGGCGGCCGCACCGGCTGCACGCTCTCCAGCCAGGAGTAACAAGCAAATGAAAACGAACCCCATCGCTTATGTGTTCGCAGCGGCTCTGATGCTGCCCCTAGCCCCGGTAACCATCGCCCAGGAGGGTGCGCTGGAAGAGGTTGTCGTTACCGCCCAGCGCCGCGAACAGAACCTGCAAGAGGTTCCGGTCGCGGTCACCGCTTTTACCGGCGATGCGTTGACCCGGCAGAACATCACCGCCGCCACGCAGTACCTCGAATTGACCCCGAACGTGAGCTTCACCGAGGACGGCCAGTCAGGTTCACGCGGCCTCGGTATTGCGATTCGCGGGATCAACAATCTGGTCTCGGGCGAGAACGCGTTCATCAACTCGGTCGGACTGTACATCGATGAATTCAGCGTCACCTCGGTGCCCAACCAGGTGGCCAACCCGTTTTTGCCCGACATGGAGCGGGTCGAGGTGCTGCGCGGTCCCCAGGGCACCTATTTCGGCCG
>JBFGYD010000165.1:0-5785 GCA_041587615.1 Lysobacterales bacterium | reverse complement strand
GTCGCGGTTCCAGCCCGGGGGGCCGTGCTGGAACCCGGTGACGTGGAAGCGCTGGCGGTGGAAGTCGCCTTCCGCTTGGATCGTGAGCTGGGGGAGATAAAAGGGCCCCAGCGGCATTTGCTGATTTGGCGCATCACGCGCGCGCTCAGCGACGCAGAGTTTGCCCCGGGCGCGGCGCTGAGCCAGCAGGTGCTGGAGTGGCAGCTCCTGCTCGAAGCTTCGGAGCCGCAGGGGACGCTGCCAGCCTGGTTCGCGCCGCAGGTCCCTGACCCGCCGTCGGCACTGCTGCTGGCGCACGCTCCGCGACTGGAGTCCGCGAGCTGGTATGGACCGCGACGGCTGAACATGGCCGCCGCCGCCGTGCGGCTCGCCACCGGCAGTGCGGCCTCGCCGTGGATCGCCGCCCGCCAAGTCCATGATCTGGCCTGGGCGCGGGACCATGCGGCGGTGATCTGGACGGAGTTCCTGTCGTTGTTGGCCGCCAACCCGGACTGGCTGCCGCTGGTGAAGCCGGCGATCGCCAACTGGACCGCGCTGCCGCTAGATGCCCCCCTGGCCGAGTGGCGGGCGCTGGACGACGGCGCTGCGGCCGAGCTGGTAAAGCTCGAGCAAAACGATCCCGATCCGTTTGTCACGCTGATCGCGGCCGAGGCCGCCGCGTTGCTGTCCGAAGACATGCTGATCGAGCATCGCGATCGGCTGCCGCTGCGCCTCGCGCCATATCGCTTGTTCCGCCGGGGCGGCGACGACGACGCGTTTGATCGATCGCTGATCGCGCTGGCGCGAGCAATTCGCGGGATCGAGGCCGGGCGCTTCGCCGAGTTCGTCCAGGTCCTCCTGGGAACGGCCGAGATCGCCCTGGTCGACCCGGCGGGGGCAGACCCGGACCGCCTGCAAGCAGTGCTCGACGCTTTGCAGCGGATCGATCCGGTGGTCCTGGAGCTGATCGAAGCGGTGGATCTGCGCCTGCTCAGCGTCTACCAACAGGTCCGCAAACTGCTGCGCGATTTCGCCGCCGGCGCCGCCCCTCCGGTGGACGAGGGACTGCGTCTGCTGGCCTCGCTGCATGCCGCCCACGGCGCCGACGCGGCCGACCTCGAGGGCTACCTTTCACAGCCCGTGAGGGCCCGGGCGGAGACCGACAGGCTGGTGTGTTTCGATGCCAGCCGGCCCCGGCCACCCTATCCGCAAGAGCCGATCACCCCGACTCAGTTCGAGCGCTGCCTCGGCGACTTCTTTGAGTGGGCCGTGGTCCAGTCGGCATCGCCCGAGTTAGCGGGGCGCCCGGGCGGACCGTTCGAGCCGGATCATCTGACTCGCGAACTGAGCCTGAGCCCGTGGCAGCGGATCAACTACTGGTTCGGTTTGTTGGGAACGCGCCTCGGTTCGGCGTGCGCGGTCGGGGACGCGGCTCTGGTCAATCCCCTCGAGTGGGCGCTGGCCGCGCGCGCTTACGTCCGATTTGCCCGGCGCTGGCCGGCCTACTTCGTCAGCCGGGATCGGTCCCCGCAGCTGACCCGGCTGCAGGCGGCGGGGGCGGCAATCGTGTCCCGCGTCATCGAGCGAAAGGACTGCGCCCGGGACGGCTCCGGTCCGCCGCTGGTCTATCTGATGGGCGAGTACGCGCGGGCGCTGACGGCCGTGGTCGAGGCGATCGACGGCGAATCGTCCCGCTTCCGGCAGACCCATCTGAAACCCGCCGCCGACGTCGATCTGGCCGCGGACGCGAGGCAAGCCACCAATTATCGTCCCGAGGATTTGATGGTCGCACCCTGTGACGGAACGGCCTCATGCGACATGGGGAACGAGCTGGCGCCGTCGCGCGCGCTGCTGAGCCTGTTTCCTCAGCCATACCTGGTGGCAGATCAGATTCGCCTCGGCGGCGTGAGCCTGTGCTACGCGAACGTGCGCTGGGTCGAGCGCAGGGCCGAACTGCCGCCGGTCCGCAACCAGGCGATGGCGCGGTATTTCGGACGCCTGAGCTTCGACCTTCAGGGCCGCTTCAGCGGCGCCGAGGCGCCGGTGTTCGAGATGCGCCTGACCAGCCGGGACGAATACGAGTACCTGTTTGCCGAAAATTCGCCCGAGGTTTTGGCCGATCCCTGTCCGCGGCACCTGATCGGTACCCAGGTCCGCTCCGCGATGCAGCCCCGAACCGTCGAGCTGGTGCCGCGGCGGCTGACCTTCATGACCGCCGACCGGATGCATCCGGCCAAGGTGTTTCAGGCTCATTGGGCCAGTGGCAACGAGTGGCGCGACCGTTTCGTCACCGGCGAAGGAATCGAAGAACTCTCCCGCACCGGCCCCGAATCGATCATCGACGCGGTCGACTCGCGCCTGTCCGATCTTTATCGAAGCTGGAACTCGAGCGTCTACGAGGCGCTGCTCGATGACAGCGGCGCCGACCGACCCAGTCCGGTCCCGCGCGCGATGCGCGATCTCGATCGCAGCCGGCGCCTGGTCGCGGCCTTCGCCAAGCTGCTCGCGCCGCACGGACTGGTGTTCAATGCCGAGATTCGGGCGGGGGTCACTGGAAAACGGGGCTTGTTCGACCGCGACAAGGTGCTGCAAATGCGGCAACAGGGCGTCCCGGTGGATCAGGTTGCGCCGCTGGCCGAAAGTCGTTTCAGGGACGCGCGCTTCATGTTCGCGCGTGATCCGCAGCGCGGCGACCGCCACGCGGCGGCCGACCGGATCATCCTCGGGGCCCTGCTGGACCTGGCGGAGCTGGAGCAGACCCCGCGCCCGTAGCTCGCATCGCTCACCTGATGGCGAGCGAACGAAACAGGTATGGTGCCTTTGCTCAGAGGCTCAGAACCCAAAGCCGGTCATTTCAACAATTATCTCATCCGGAGCGGTACTTGTAGCGCAGGACGGCGGCCGCGCACAGCCACAGGCACAGCCCGGTCTCGACCAAAGCCAGCGCGCGCCACGGCGGCGAGACCAGCGCCTCGGTCACTCCGTGGACGAAATAAAACAGCGAAAGATACGCCGCCAGCAGCGTCGCTCGCGGCGCATGGCGGCGGATCAGCCAGGGCAGCGGCACCAGCAGAGGCAGCACGGCCAGCGCCAGGATCGCTGGATGGGTGGGGGCGAGCACGCCGTGCCAAAGCACCTGCAGGCCGAGCAGCGCCAGGTAGGAGACGAGCACCGAGGCGCGGACGATCAACCCAGTCGCTCGGCCGTTTGCGCCAGCCGGCGGCCCAGCGCGCGGCACAGGATCTTTTCTTCGTCGCTGAGCGGCAGGTCGGCATTAGGACCGGCCAGGTGGCTGGCGCCGTACGGAGTACCGCCGCTGCGCGTGCTGGTCAGGGCCGGCTCGGTGTAGGGCAGGCCGAGCACGAACATGCCGTGATGAAACAGCGGCAGCATCATCGACAGCAGGGTGGATTCCTGGCCGCCGTGGAGCGACGCGGATGCGGTGAACACGGCCGCCGGCTTGCCGGCGAGGGTTCCGGACAGCCACTGGCTGGCGGTCGAATCGAGGAACCGCTTCAAGGCCGCGGCCATGTTGCCGAAGCGGGTCGGGCTGCCAAGCGCCAGGCCGTCGCATTCGATCAGGTCCTGATGGCTGGCAAACGGCGGCCCTGATTCGGGGATCGAGGCCGAATCGGCGTCGCCGTCTTGCCAGTCGGGAACCGTCCGCAGTCGCGCCCTGACCCCGGTTGACTCGATCCCGCGCGCGATCTGACGCGCCATCGCCGCGGTGCTGCCGTGGCGGCTGTAGTACAGCACCAGGATCTCGGTCACAGCTGGCTCAGTCGCCGGCGGAGTCCAGCATCGACAAGACGTTTTCCGGCGGGCGTCCGATGGCGGCGCGGCGGCCGCTGACGGCGATCGGCCGTTCGATCAGAATCGGCGCTTGAACCATCGCCGCAATCAACTCGGCGCGGTCGAGGCCCTCACGCGCGAGCCCGAGCTCTTTGTACGGGGCCTCGTTGCGGCGCATCAGCTGGCGCGGTTCGAGCCCCAGCCGGCGCAGCAGCCGGTCCAGTTCGGCGGCGCTGGGCGGGTGCTTCAGGTACTCCACGATCTCGGGTTCGATCCCCCGTTCGCGCAGCAGAGCGAGGGTTTGACGGGATTTCGAACAGCGTGGGTTATGATAAAGAATGACCTTGTTGGGCATTTTTTCAGACAGCCGTGAGGAGACACCGCGGTGATTGTAGGGGGACGGCTGCCACGGGTAAACCGGACCGGATTCGGACCGACGCCGGGACCGTGGCATGCCTGAATGGCTCGAGCGCCTGCACCGCGGCGTGCCGTTCGACCTGAAGCGCGCGCTGGCGCTGATCCGTTACGTCTGGCGCAATTTCGGGCGCGACAACTGTTTTGCCTCGGCCGGGATGCTGACCTACAACACTCTGCTGGCGCTGGTGCCGCTGACCACCGTGGTCCTGACCGTGCTGGCCGCGCTGCCGGTGGGCGAGGCCTGGACCGGCCAGATCAAGGATTTTATTTTCAGCAATCTGCTGCCCGCCTCGCAGCAGGCAATTCAGGACAAGCTGCTGTACCTGGCTCAGGGCGCGCGGTCGATGACGATGACGATGGCGGTTTTTCTGCTGGTGACCTCGCTGATGCTAATGGCAACCATCGAGAAGACCTTCAACCAGATCTGGGGCGTTCAGACGCCGCGCCCGTTGACCAGCCGTTTCGTCGTTTTCTGGACCAGCCTTACGGTCGGTCCGATTCTGCTCGGGGCGAGCCTCGCGCTGAGCTCGTACCTGTTTGCGCGCGAATTGTTTATCGAAGCCCCGGCAGCCGGCGTGGTAATCGACCTGCTGCGCTCGGTGACGCCCTTCATCGTCGCGACCGTCGCGTTCCTGTTCATGTTTGTGATCGTGCCGAACCGCAGCGTTCCCTGGCGTCACGCGGTGCTCGGCGCAATTCTGACCGGATTGATGTTCGAGCTGGCCAAATGGGCGTTTGGGATCTACGCCACCAGCTTTGACGGAACCCAGCTCATCTATGGCGCGCTGGCCGCCATTCCGATCTTCATCATCTGGATTTATCTGTCTTGGTCGGTGATCCTGCTGGGGGCCTCGTTCACCGCCTCGCTCGGTAGCTTCCGATATCGTCGCCACGGCGAATCGTATCCGCCGCGACGCGAATTCCTGCTCCTGTATCGCCTGGTTGCGCACCTGTGGCAAGCGCAGGCGAAGGGCGCCGGAGTGCAGACCGAGGCGCTCCTCAAGCTGGAGCCGGGCGCCGACGCTCATCAGGTTCAGGTTCTGCTGGAGAACTTGCGACGGGCGCAAATCGTTCGCCGTGACGATCAGGGAGAGTGGATTTTGGTGCGCGATCTGGCCGAGCTCACGTTGGGAGATCTGTACGCCACCGGGGCTTACGTCTGGCCGCTGGAACTAGATGAGTTGAACGCCCCGGACGATCACTGGAACCTGACGTTGCGCAATACGCTGGCGTCGGTGCAACAGCCGCTCAAAGAGGTGACCGCAAAGCCGCTCAAGTCTTTTTTTTCGCCGTCCGGGTCGCGCCAGCCGGAGAACCTGAGGCTGGTTTGAGCCCAATGTTGCGTGAGTTTCAGCGGGCGGATTTCCAATGACCAGGCCCACTCAGTGAACGTGACCAATCCGAGATTGTCATGAGCTGCCGAAGGTTTTGGGTTTCGGGCCGGGTTCAGGGCGTCTTCTTTCGCGAATCGACCCGCCGCCAGGCACGGTCGCTCGGGATTACCGGTTACGCGCGCAATCTCGCCGACGGCCGGGTCGAGGTGCTGGCTTGCGGCGAGGCCGACGCGCTGGCCGCGCTGGAGCGCTGGCTAGCGGCC
>JBFGYD010000164.1:0-5795 GCA_041587615.1 Lysobacterales bacterium | reverse complement strand
GCCCTCGGGCAAGCGCTCCCTGATTCGGGCGACCCAAGCTTTGGGGGTCCGTTCCGACCCACCCCAGACGACCGCGCGCGTACGCCTCCGGAGCGAGGTTGAGGTCGATTCCAATTCAGCTTGCCCGCAAAAAAGGGCCATGGATTATCGGCGATTGGCCCGTTGCTGTCATCCGAGCTCGCCCTCGGCTATTCTGCTTCAGAGGTGAAGTCGACCGAACATTCCGGCCGCTCAGGCAACTCCCGGGCCAGCTCCGTCGCGGCGGCGTTGACCGCCGAAGGCCCGCTGTCGCGGGCACTGAGCGGCTACGCTCCCCGGGCCGGACAGCAGGCGTTGGCCGAGGCGATCGAGGGCGCGCTGGGGCGTCCCGGTACCCTCGTCGCCGAGGCCGGGACCGGGATCGGCAAGACTTTCGCCTATCTGGTGCCGATCTTGCTCGGAAGCGGCAGCGCGATCGTGTCCACCGGAACTCGAACGCTGCAGGATCAGCTGTTCAAGCGCGATCTGCCGCGCCTGCTCGAGGCCCTGGATCGCCACCCGAGGATAGCGCTGCTGAAGGGGCGCTCGAATTATCTGTGCCTGCACCGCTTCGATGCCGCCCGTCAGAGCGGCGAGGTGCGCGCGCCAGCCCTGTTGGCGCGCCTCGAACAGTTGCGCGACTGGGCCGACCGCACCACGACCGGGGAGCTGGCCGAGGTCGCGCTGCGGGACGATTCGCCGCTGCGACCGCTGATCAGCTCCAGCGTCGATAACTGCCTGGGCGGGGACTGTCCGCGTTACGCCGACTGTTACCTCGTCAAGGCGAGGCGCAAGGCCCAGGACGCGGACTTGGTCGTGGTCAACCATCACCTGCTGTTCGCCGATCTGGCGCTCAAACAGGAGGGCTTCGGGGAGCTGCTGCCGGCGGTTGGCACGGTGGTCGTGGACGAGGCTCATCAGGTGCCGGAAGTGGCCAGCCGTTTTTTCGGCGCCACCCTGAGCAGCCGCCAGCTCATTGATCTGGCGCGCGACGCGCGGCTGGAGGCGGGCGCGGTCAGCGGCGCGCTGGTTCTGGTCAAGGACCCGGGCGCCGAGCTCGAGACCGGCGTTGCCAAGCTGCGGTTGGCGATCGACCGCTATCCGCAACGCGGATCTTGGGAGTCCGTGCGCGTCGCGCCGGCGGTCGAGGAAGCGCTGGCGGCTCTGGACGAGGCCCTGGGCAAGCTCGAGCCGGTGCTGAAGGAACTGGCCGATCGCAGCGCCGGGCTCGAATCGTGCTGGGTCCGAGCTCGAGCCCGTCAGCGCGATCTGGCGGGCATGACGGCGCGGGAGCCCGACGGGGTGGTGCGATGGTACGAGACGAGCGGCAAGTCTTTCATGCTGCACCTGACCCCGTTGAGCGTGGCCGAGGCGATGAACGAGCTTCGCGACGGGATCGCTCCGAGTTGGATCTTCACCTCGGCCACGCTGTCCGTCGGCGGGCGGTTCGATCTGTTCGTGCGTCAGCTAGGCATCGAGGACGCGGCCACGGTTTCGATTTCGAGCCCGTTCGACTATCAGGAGAACGCGCTGCTGTACCATCCGACGGGGATTCCGCAGCCTTCCGATCCGGACTTCGTGCCTCGGATGATGGACGCGGTCCTGCCGGTGCTGGACTGCTCCGGCGGGCGCGCGTTCCTGCTGTTTACCAGCCACCGCAACCTCAACCGCGCGGCCGAAATCCTGAAGCGGCGGACGGAACTGCCGCTGTTCATCCAGGGCCACATGCCGCGCCACCGCTTGCTGAAGGCTTTTCGCGAGTCCGGCAACGGCGTGCTGCTCGGCGCGGCGAGTTTCTGGCAAGGGGTCGACGTGATCGGCGCCGCGCTGAGCCTGGTGGTGATCGACAAGCTGCCGTTCGCGCCGCCGGACGACCCGCTGCTGGAAGCGCGACTGAAGCAGATTCGGGACTCTGGCGGCAATCCGTTCGTCGATTATCAGCTGCCCGCCGCGGTGCTGGCGCTGAAACAAGGGGTTGGCCGGCTGATTCGTCACGATGCCGATCGCGGGGTTCTGGTGCTGTGCGATCCGCGCCTGGAAACCAAGCCGTACGGGCGCATTTTTCGCGCCAGTTTGCCGGCCATGCCCTACAGCCGGGAACTCCGGGACGTCGCCCGGTTTTTCGATCGGCCGCACGTGGCATGAGTCGAACGCTGCGCCGGGGTGGCGGCCAAGGTTACGAGCACGGACGTACGACAGCGGTCGTTAAATTGTCTATACTGGTGGCAAACAGCCCGAACGGGCGATGCCTGACACTTGCGTGGAGATCGAATCGATGAGAAAAGCCAGGCGGACCGGCGTTCCGAAGCCCACGACGGCCGAACTCGCCATCTTGAACATCCTCTGGCAGCGTGGCCCGAGCACGGTGCGTGAGGTGCACGAGATCCTCAGCCGGCGCGAAAACACCGGCTATACGACCGCCTTGAAGCTGCTGCAGGTGATGCACGCGAAAGGCCTGGTGAGCCGCGACGATTCGCAGCGCGCGCATGTCTACAAACCGACCATGAGCAAGGATTTCACCCAGACCCAGTTCGTGACCGATCTGGTCAAGCGGGTGTTCGACGGTTCGCCGTCGCAACTGGCGATGCACGCGCTGGGAAGCTCGAAGGGGGCGACCCCGCAGGAAGTCGCCGAGATCAGAGAGCTGTTAGATCGGCTGGAAAAGGAGCACTGATCACGGCCGGAGCCACCCACATCACGTTTAAGGAGTTACTGGCATGTTCCCGATAGAGTTGGACGTGCTGCATCCCATGGTGCAAGCGCTGGGATGGGCTCTGATTCACTTCATTTGGCAGGGCGCGACCATCGGAGCGCTGTTTGCCGCCGGCAGACTGCTGCTGCGCCACGCTCGCCCGCAGTCTCGTTACCTGCTCGGTCTGGGCTGCATGCTGCTGCTGCTGGTGGCGCCGATCGTCACCTTCACCTCGCTCTATCAGCAGGCGCCGGCGCCGAGCGTCGCGGCGACGGCGGCCGCGGCTACCGCGGCACTGGCCGCGGCGACGGCGCCTTCCGGTTTCGATTTCGGGGCCTGGGTCGAGGGCGCGCTGCCGTGGGTCGTACTCGCCTGGCTGATCGGCGTCGTGATCATGAGCGGGCGGGTCACGATCAACTGGTTCCGTCTGCACCGCTGCCTGCGCGTCGGCGTGCACGAGCTGGACGATACCTTGCGGGCTCAGGCGCGCATGCTGCGCCACTATTTTGGAATTCGGCGCCGGGTCCGGGTGCTCGAATCGGCGCTGGCCCAGGTGCCGACCGTGTTCGGCTGGTTGAAGCCGGTGGTGCTGTTGCCGACCAGCAGCCTGGTCGGCCTGACCCCGGCCCAGCTCGAGCTGGTCATCGCCCATGAGATGGGCCATATCCGGCGTTTCGACTACCTGGTCAACCTGTTCCAGGTCACGGTCGAGACGCTGCTTTTCTATCACCCGGTCGTGGCCTGGATTTCGCGTCACGTTCGCGAGGAGCGCGAACAGTGCTGTGACGACCTGGTGGTCAAGACCTGCGGCAACCGGCTCGAATACGCCAAGGCGCTGACCACGCTGGAGACGATGCGCTCCAGCGGCGGCATGGCGCCGGCGCTAGCCGCCACCGACGGTCAGCTGCTGAAACGGATCGAGCGCATCGTGTGCGCGCACGGTCGCCCGCGAGACCCGGTGCTCGGCAGCAGCGGGGTACTGCTGCTGGTGGCCGTGGCCATCATCCTGGCCGGCCGCATGGCCGACCCGATGGCCGCGTTCGAAGCCAAGCGCAACCTGCTGGCCGATTCGCTGGTCTCCGAACTACGGATCGGCGATGACGCTTACGAACTCTTCGCGCCGCTGGACGAGGCTCGCTTCACGGTCTCCGCGGTGGACCGCGCTGAGCCAGCGCCACCCGTGGCCGCTGCCCCAGTCGCTACGGCGACGGCTCCAACGGTCGCGCCGCCGACTCAAGCTCGAGCCGAAGCCCCCGTCGAAACGTCCATTGAAGCGGTTTCCGAGCACCGGCAGGTGAGAAAACAACCGGCCGAATCGCCGCCGCTGCAACCGGCCGAAGTCGTCAGCACCGCACCGCAGCCGAGTTCGCCGATCGCCGAATCCATGACGCCCGAGCCACCCCCCGTCGTGGCCGACGAGCCGCTAAAACTGGCGAGTTTGCCAAAGGCGCCCGATTTCTCCGCGCCGGCCAAGCCGGGCCCGGTGGCGATCAAGCGGGTCAGCCCGGATTACCCGGTCCGCGCGCGGATCGCCGGGCAGCGGGGCTTCGTCGAGGTCGAGTTCTCGGTCCGGCCCGACGGGCGGGTCAAAGAGATCAAGGTCAGTGATTCCTGGCCGCGACGGGTCTTCGATCGCGCCGCGATCAAGGCGATCCGCGGCTGGCGTTTCGACCCGGCCACGCTGGACGGCGGCGAGGGCGCGCGCCTGACCCAACGCTTCGATTTCAATATCAGCCAAGGCTCGCTGGTACCGGACGACAAGCGCAACTGCCTGCCGGTAACCGGCACCCGCATCTGCCGCCCCGAGTCGCCGACTTCGCTGCTGTCGCAGGAAGCGCACGTCGACTCCACGTCTCACTAGGCGTCGAGGCGCCGGATTAGCCAGGCCCAAGACGCGCTGCGGTTTTCGCGCAGCGAAAGGAGCGGCGTGGCTTGGGCCGACCACCGTATCCAGCGCCCAACCGGCCGGCCCTAGAAATCGAACTGCATCCGGACCGACAGGATATTGGGGTCATCGTCGCCGGCCACATCGTCGGTGTCGACCGCGATGTAGTTGGCCGAGAAGCGCAGGTGCGAGGTGGCGTAATAGTTTATCCCCAGCGTGATGTTGTCCTCTTCGCCGCCGAGAACGTCCGCGTCGCTCAGATCAATATTCGAAAAACGTAGCGCCAGTTCCAGGGCGCCCTTCGAGCCGCTCGGTTTGACCCGGTCGAACACGCCGTCTTTGGCCTTGTACGGGCGGCGATCGTCGGTCAGGAAGTAGCTGGCGTAGAAATAGTAGCCGCTGAATCTCAGGTCTTCGGCACCGTTGCGGCTTACGTCCAGTCCCATGTACTCGGCCTGAGCCGAGAATCGATCCTGGACGTAGGCCGCCTCCAGCCCCCAGCGGCTGAAATCGTCGACGCCGGTGAGGGTGCCGGTGTCCACCAGTCGCGTGCTGTCCTGGTGCGCCTCGGGTCGCTGCCGCAGACGCAGGCTGTCGCTGTCGCGCTCCTCCCAGCCCAGGGCGAGCCCAAGGTGGAACACGCGATCCTCGTCACGGATCGGCGTGAACACGGCGCGGCCGTTGATGCCGCTGCCCTCCACGTTGCCGTTGGCCTCGTCGCCGTGCACCGCGCCGAAGACCATATAGCGGTCACCCCAGCGCTGGATGCCGGCGCCGAGTCGGCGGCTCGGCGAGAAGATATTGGGCAGCGCCCGCTCTAAAAACGAGACGTACTTAGAACTGGTGATCTCTTCCAGGCTGAACGGCTGCTTGAAATGTCCTAGCCAGATCCGCGACTCCGCCAGACCGCCGTAGCGCAGAAATCCGTCCTTGAGTTCCGGGTCGTCGGAGGAGAAATCGAGCTGAGCCTTGTAGTCCCACTCGGGCGTCAACTTGCCGCTGACGAACAGGCGGGCGCGGCGATCCTCACCGCCGTCGTCCAGCGCCGTGACATCGTCATCATAGAAGGTGTAGTCGAGCTGCAGCCGGCCGCCGAACTTGATCGTTGGGTAGTCCTGTTCGGCCGCCGCGGGAGTCAGCAAGCAAACCGCGAGCAATCCCCCGAATACAAAACCGGGTCTTTGATTCATCGAAACCGTC
>JBFGYD010000163.1:0-5796 GCA_041587615.1 Lysobacterales bacterium | reverse complement strand
CAATGGCGGCGATTATTCCAGCATCGTTACCGACGCCCGGGGGCGTTTTCACGTCGTATGGGCCGACGCTCGCAGCGGCCGCTTTGAGCTTTATTATCAGGTCCTGGACATCAAAACCTGACCCGCGCCCAGGCAGGTCATCAGCCGCCGATTGAGCCCGGGCCGAACGAACCGACCAGGAAAGACGATGGCAAAACGAGTATTCGACGCGCGCTCGGCCCCGGAAGAAGAAATCGCCGGGGTGCGAGAGGCGTTGACCGCCGAGAATATCGATTTTTACGAAACCCGGCAGAGCAACTGGGGTTTCGGAAGCGCCGGACTGTGGGTCCGGGATCCGGCCGACCACGCCCGCGCCCGGCGGGTCATCGATGAATTCCAGGCGGACTGGCGCGAGCGGGCGAGGAGCGAGCCGGTGCCGGCGCGGATCGCCTGGGGCAACGTGCCACTGCTTCTGCTGGTGATCGCGCTGCTGGCCTGGATCACGCTCGAGCTGTTCTCGATGGGGACGCCATGACTTCCGCGTGATCGAGCCCGAGGCCGAGCCGGACTGAACGATCAGCTGGTGCGGTTTGACGCGGTTTCGCGCATCAATCGTCAGGGGCGCTGATCGTCTATACTTTTCGAGTGGATGCCAACGTTTAGGGAGGGGGAACGAATCATGAAAATTCTGCCGCGTAACGCCTTTGTCTTCGCTTCTTGCATGCTGCTGCCGCTCGGCGCGCAAGCGCAACTGTGCTTCGACATCTTCGAGGATTTGACCGACCCGTCGCTCTCGTGCGCGGACACGTTCTACTTCGTCGACGGCCCGGGCGGCACGACCGACTTCGATCAGTTCGGAGACAGCGACACCGGTCTGTTGGGCGCCGAGTTCGACGGCTTCGACCTGTTCGACCCGGACGACCCGGAGCTGGCGCCGCCGGACAACCTGCTGGAGCCGTTCTTTTCCGACATCCAGTACAACCAGACCAACATCGGCGGCCAGATCAACTCGTTCCAGGCCCGGCATCGCGGCAGCGTGTCGATGCGGGCGCGGGATTCCAACTCCCAGAGCGCGTCCTACGGCACCCGGTCGAGAATCACGTTCATCCCGTTCACGACCGACGGCAGCACCGACCCGGTGATCCTCGATCTGGACTTCGATTTCGACTTCACGCTCGAAGACCCGGCCGACAACGCGACTAACGGGGCCGCGCGTGCAGCCGCGTCAGCGAGGATCTTCAACCCCGACGACCCGCTGGAGCCGCTGTTTGATTTCGACGGGTTCGCCGATCTCGACCTCGACTTCGACGACGAACCCACCTTCGCCGCCGACTTCGACGGCCCGGCGTCGAGCTTCGAGCCGTCCGGTCCCGGCATCGACGACCAGTTCGACATCGACATCGACTTCGACACGACGTTCCAGGCCACGCCGGGGCGACCGCTGACGCTGGACACCGACACCTTCGGCCAGATCTTCACCGACGGTTTCGAATCCGGCGACACCTCGGCCTGGTCGGCCACCAGCATCGACACCTACGTGTTCACGGTGTCGAGTTCCAACCCGAACGTCAGATTCATGTTCATCCTCGAATCCGCCGGCCCGGATATCAACTACGGCATGGCGGGGGGCTGGTTCAACCCGCTGACCGCGGGCCAGGGCTTCCTGTTCGATTTCCTGCTCGACCAACAGTTCATGTTCGTCGCCGCGTTCACGTTCGACACCGCCTCCGGCGCCAAAGGCGGCGGCATCGACGGGGACGAGCAGCGCTGGTTCACGGCCCAGGGCAACTACTCGGGCAACAGCGCGAACCTGACCGTCTTCCAGACCCGCAACGGCGTGTTCGACGACCCAACCGAGCCGGTCACGACCGCGGTGGGCACGATGGAGGTCGAATTTGAAAGCTGCACCCAGGCGACGATCACCTACGACCTGCCGGGTTTTGGCCTCAGCGGCGTAATCCCGGCGACCAAGCTGCTGGCCGACGAGATCTGCAGCCAGATCATCAGTGGAGAAATCGAATTCAAACGCAGGACTGATGACCCGCCGCCGGTTCCCGCCGGCGGGGCCCAGGCGATCAACTACGGCCTGATCGGGAGTTGGTTCGACCCGGCCACCGCGGGTCAGGGCTTCCTGTTCGATTTTCTGCTCGATTCGCAGTTCATGTTCGTCGCATGGTTCACGTTCGATACCGCGGCCGGCCAGAAGGGCGGGGGCAGCATCCCGGGATCGGAGCTGCGCTGGTTCACGGCCCAGGGCAACTACGCGACGAACTTCGCGAATCTGACCATCTTCACGACCCGCAACGGCGTGTTCGACGACCCGACGATGCCGACCACCGACGCGGTCGGCACGATGGGGATCGAGTTCGACGACTGCACCAACGTCAACATCAGCTACGACATGCCCGGCTTCGGCCTGTCCGGATCGATTTCGGCGGTCAAGCTGCTGGCCGACGAGATCTGTACCCTGATCAATACGGGTGGGATCGAGGTGGGTCGCTAACCGAATGCACGACGCTGTCCCAGGGTCGCACCCGGGGCGCGTGGCAGCAACGCAAAGACGCCAAGGCACAGAGTCGCAAAGGATCATCTCGCGTCCTTTGCGTCTCAGCGCCTTTGCGTTTCTTCTTGGATTAGCCGCGGGCGCACGCCGAGCACATTCGGAATCGGCCAGGGCGCGGCGTTCGCGTCGCTTTCCATGAAAGCCGTTTCGTAGCTGCCCCAAAGCTCCAGTTCGAAATCTCCGACCTGCAGGAAGATCTGGGCCTCAGGCCCGCCCTCCAGGTGCTGGGCGGCGACCAGGCCGATGCCGAGGCCCAACAACTCGCGATTCAGATCGTGCATGCTGTACGGGGAACGGCAGAAGATGAACAGCACCCGACCCATCTCGTCCTCGCCCAGGGCCGCCTCGCTCCAGCGACGGTCCTGCCGGCTCCAGCGATTCTCTCCCGGGCGCTTGATCAGGCGGAGGTTCTGCACCAGCGCGTGGTAGTCGCGACCGATTTCATCGATACCGAAGCCTGGCAGGTCGAGGTCGAAGATCCGGAACCGCGGCAGACCCTCGCGCCGCGGATCGAACGCGGCCACCGACCGGTAATGGTTGACCCGATCGTTGTTGACCCGCTCGCGGTCGCGCAGGTAGCCCACATGGGTGCGATGGTCGGGCAGGAACATCCCGGCGTTGATCACCGCCACCAGCCCGAGGTCTCGGCTCCAACGACTCGCGGTCTTCCCGCCGGAGGGGTCGTCTGGCCCCACCCCGTACCAGCGCAAATCCCAGGCCTCGGGATCGATCCGCAGCACCGTGATCTCCGAATCCCCGATCGAGCTCGGCCGGCTCGCCTCGAACCGACCCAAGTCCAGCCCCGGCGCCAGGGATTGCCACGGCGCCGCGCCGGCCTCGGTTAGGCCGAGCAGCAGTAGCGCCGCGGTAAGAGTCCGTCCCATGTCGCATAACCCGGAGACCAAGGTCCTTGCAGATTATATGATTTCCGGCTGGATCTGCCGGATGGACAGCAACGGGCAGATTCCGGAAAGGTGGAGAGGAATCCAGCCTACGCCGCGGAACCGAGTGAAACGCGGTAGTTCCCGCGCGGCAAATCCTCCGGTACGCGACCGCTGTCCAGGGCCTGGAGCAGGGCGTCGGGCTGATGCTGAAACTCGACCGTGACCCGATCCCGGTCGGCCTTGACCTCGAGCACCGCGAGGTCGTAGTCGAGCAGTTGCGGCAGATAGGGCGAATCGGAAAACCGGCGCCGCAGGAAGCGGGCGAAGGATCGGCATTCGGCCAACGGATGTAACTGCGGCCGGGTGGCCATCCAGAACTCCGTCAGCAGCTCGCGCAGCGCCTGCCGGCCCAACTGCAGCAGCAGGAATCGACAACCGTATACCAGACCGGACACGGCGATGCCGGCGCGCGCGCTTTGGCTCAACTCGCGGAACACACCAATTCCCGGATCTTCCCCAATGGCGGCGACAAATCGATGCACGGCCTCCTCATTGCCCGCCGCCGCGTCGCCCAGCAGACGCTCCCACTGGGCCGGCGCGGGCAGTTGAGCGGCATCCTCGGCTAACGGAAGCCCGGCCCGTCGATTGCCGGCCGTCACCCGAGTGCCCCGAATCCGCCACAAGTCCCGCAACTGGTGCATCTGATCCAGCATCGCCGCGGTCGATATCCCCTTGGCGGTGACGTAGTCGTCCATGATTTCGAAATTGATCGCCTTCAAATTGGGGAGCTGCGGGACGATTTCCCGGGCCAGCTCATACAGCGGCTTGGGAACAAAATCCGAATGTGCGTCCAGCCAATAGCCGTTCAGAGACTCGCCGCCCGCCAGATGTATCTCCCAGACGCGCTCCAGCGGCAGTTCCGCCACGGCATCCAGTACCGACTGGCGGCCGTTGAGCTGGTTGCACCAGAGATTGTGCAAGTCCAGCAGAATGCCGCAGTCGGCCTGTTCGGCGATCTCGGCCCAGAACCGGCCTTCGCTCATTTCGCCGGCCTTGGGCTGCAGGTAGTTGACCCCGGTCTCGAACGCGAACGGCACCTTGAGGCCGGCGCAGAATTCCCTGATGTTGGAAACCGCCAGCTCGACCGACGCGGCGGTCTGCAGCGGCGGCAGCAAAAAGGCGGTGTCGTAATTGCCGTCGTCCCCGGCGACACGATTAAAGCTCAGGTGCTCGCTGACCCAGGCCGGGGACAGCGTCTCGATGAGACCGTCGAAGTAATCGCGGTATCCACTCATCGTGGACAAGGTGCCGCCGGCCTGCATCCCGACGCCGTGCAGCAGGACGTGAAACGGCAGTTCCTGAAAGCGCCTCAGCACCTCGGGATGGGTGGCGAACGGGGCCGGCCCGGTGCTGGGCATGTAGGCATGGGTTTCCGGTTCGATCTCCACCACGTCGATCAGGTCACGCCCGGCCTGGAGCAAGGGCTCCAGGCCGGGCATGTAGATCAAGCCAATACCAAGATCCGGTAGTTTCACTAACCGGCGATGCCCTGGATATTGAGCTTCTCGTCAACCTGGTACTGGCTGACGATGTCCCAGCGAATATCAAAACCCGAGAGGCAGGCAAGGTGCCCCAGTCGATCGAAGATGGATCGCTGGACCTCGACGAATTTCTCGTAGTCGTTCGCGATTTTCGCCGGAAGCTGCACGCGAACCGTGGGCTGCCTCTTCGCCACTATCGTAGCGTGGGATTGTCGTTCTGCCATCTGAGTTCTCCTCTCCTCTGAACAAAAAACACGGCGCCTTTGCCGTGAGCGCTCAGTGTAGCCAGCGACGGCGCGGAGACATTCTGTGGATCGCTCGAGTTGGTGTAGGAGATCGCCTCCCGAGCGTGTAGGCGAGTAAGATCAAATGCGCTTGCGGCGCAGCTGTACCTGGCCGCGTAGCGGCACCAGCACCCCCTTCGCGTCCGCGGTCAGCTCCGCGGCGTTGGCCTCGTCGGTGTCTAAGTGCATCTCCAGCACGTAGCTGTCCTTGACCCGCACCAGCACGTCCCCGAAGACCAGGTCGCGACCGTCAGAATCGATCGCGACCTCGACCACGTCGTGGTGTTTGACCCCGAAATGGGCCGCGTCGTCGGGGTGCATGTGGATGTGCCGCTGGGCCTGGATGACGCCCTGTTTCAGGGTCACTCGCCCGCTGGGCCCCGCGAGCGTGATCCCCGGCGTGTTGTCCAGATCGCCGGAGCCGCGGATCGGCGCGTCGATCCCGAGGTAGAACTCATCCGTGCGAGAAATCTCGACCTGGGTCGCGGCGCGAGCGGGACCGATCACGCGCACTCCCTTCAGCGTGCGCTTGGGGCCGACCAGGT
>JBFGYD010000162.1:0-5797 GCA_041587615.1 Lysobacterales bacterium | reverse complement strand
CGGCGCTCTCGCCCTCGGCCTCCTCCTCTTCCTCGTCGCTGGCGGCATCGCTATCGCTGGAAGCTTCGGGCTCGGCACGCGGCTTGCGCCGCGGCGGCCGCGACTGGGAACGTTCGCGCTGGTCCTTCTCTTCCTTGGCCTGCAGCAGCAGCGAGGATTCCGTGACCGGACCCTTGCGCCGGATGACGAGCTTGCGCAGCACCGCGTCGTTGAAGCGGAACGCGCTTTCGAGCTCGGCCAGCACCTCGCCGCCGCACTCGATGTTCATCATCACGTAGTGAGCTTTGGCCAGCTTCTGGATTGGAAAGGCCAGCTGGCGGCGACCCCAGTCTTCCAGCCGATGGATCTTGCCGTCGCCGCCTTCGATCAGATTGCGGTAACGTTCCACCATCGCAGGAACCTGCTCGCTCTGGTCCGGATGGACCAGAAACACGATTTCATAGTGACGCATTGTAACTCCTTGTGGTTATCGCCCCCCGACACATCGTGCGGTGGAGCAAGGAATGCCGGCATCCCGGCGCGCCTGGCGGTCAACCAAAGGAACGACCGTGCGGCGGACGCGCGATTCTACTCAACCGCGGCGTCGGTGGCAACGCTGAAGCTCTCGCCGCACCCGCATTCGGCGCCGGCGTTCGGATTCTTGAACACGAAATTGCGGTTCAGCCCGGCGCTGACGAAGTCGACCTCGGTGCCGTCGATGATTTCGAGCGCATTCTCGGCGACAACGATCTTGAGGCCCTGGTCCTCATAGACGCAATCTGAGTCCGTGACTTCATCGGCGAGCTCGACCACGTACGCCCAGCCCGAACAGCCGGTGCGCTTGACCCCGACGCGCAAACCGAGACCGGGCTCTTTTTCGAGGTAGTGGCGGACATGGTCCGCGGCGTTTTTGGTCAATGTAATCGCCATGTTTGCCGAACCGCTTTGAAGCTTCGCCAACAGTCCTCTGATTTGGCGCCCCGCCGCGGTAAATTCAATGGTCTCGGGGAGCCGATGTTATTATTATGCAGCGCCCAAACGCGGGGCGCCACGTCGCCACTCTTTGTAACCCCAACCGATGGAGACCGACATGCCGGCTGCCAGCATCCGAGAACTGTTGCGGGGTGACATCGCACCGGGCGGCGAGGTCACGGTACGTGGCTGGGTGCGCACCCGGCGCGACTCGAAAGCCGGGTTTTCGTTCATTCATGTAAGCGACGGCTCTTGCCTCAAGCCGATCCAGATCGTCGCGGACGCCGAACTGGCCAATTACTCGAGCGAGATTCAGCGCCTGACCAGCGGCTGCGCCCTGATCGCCAGCGGTCTGCTGGTGCCTTCCAAGGGCCGCGGACAGGCGGTGGAAATCCAGGCCCGGTCGATCGAGGTGGTGGGCTGGGTCGAGGACCCCGACAGCTATCCGATCCAGCCCAAGCAGCACTCTTACGAATACCTGCGGGAAGTGGCGCATTTGCGCCCACGCACCAACAGCTTCGGCGCGATGACGCGCGTGCGCAATGCGGTCGCGCGCTGCATCCACCGCTATTTCCAGGAGCGCGATTACTACTGGATCAACACCCCGATCGTAACCGCCAGCGATTGCGAGGGCGCCGGTGAACTGTTCCGCGTCAGCACGCTGGATCTGGCCAACGTGCCCAAGAACGACCGCAACGAAGTCGCCTATGACCAGGACTTCTTCGGCCGGGAGACCTTCCTGACCGTGTCCGGCCAGCTCAACGTCGAATCGTTCTGCCTGGCGCAGTCCAAGGTTTACACCTTCGGGCCGACCTTTCGGGCCGAAAATTCCAATACCAGCCGCCATCTGGCCGAATTCTGGATGGTGGAGCCGGAAATCGCGTTCGCCGATCTCAACGACCTGGCCGACCTGTCGGAGGATTTTCTGAAATACGTGTTCGCCGCCGTGCTCGACGAATGCGCCGAGGACATGGCCTTTTTCCAGCAGCAGGTCGAAAAAACCGCGATCAAGCGGCTGCAGCAGTTTCTCGACCAGAGCTTTACCCGAATGGAATACGGCGAGGCGATCGAGCTGCTCAGGAAAGTCGAGAAGCGTTTCGAATTCCCGGTCCAGTGGGGCCTGGATCTGCAGACCGAGCACGAGCGTTTTTTGAGCGAGCAATACGCCCGCGGCCCGGTGGTGCTGATGAACTATCCGACCGAGATCAAGGCTTTCTACATGCGGGCGAACGACGATCAAAAGACCGTCGCGGCGCTGGACGTGCTGGCGCCGGGCATCGGCGAGATTATCGGCGGCTCGCAGCGGGAGGAGCGCCTCGAGGTTCTGACCCGGCGGATGCGCGAACACGGCATGGACCCCGAGCAGTACCGCTGGTACCTCGATTTGCGGCGCTACGGCAGCGTGCCCCACGCCGGTTTTGGGCTGGGATTCGAGCGCCTGGTCAGCTACATCACCGGGATGCCGAACATCCGGGACGTGGTGCCGTTTCCGCGGGTGCCGGGGAGCGCGGAGTTTTGAGGGGTTAGCCTCCGTTCCTGCCGAAGTCGCCGCGAGTCAAAAGGCCTTTTCGCCTGCGGCGAAACCGCCATTCGCCTCTCGCCTGGCTGATCTCGGGCCGAGCGGTGGCAGGCGCGTCTCCGTGCGGCCGAAGCCGGATCCGGCCGAGCCAGATGGATGCCCCGTCTTTCGTTCCGGCGCAGGTCGGCTCCAGTCGAAAGGCTTCTTCGGCTCTGCCGAAACCGCCATTCGCCTTACGCCTGGCTAATCTCGGGCCGTGCTATCCCGGGGCGCCGAAACCGCGACCCGTCTTATGCCTGCCCTAAGAAGCACCCTGTTGGCCTCGAACTGCTCGGCCAGGTTCTGTTTGCGGTAGGAAATGAACCGACGTTGGAAATCTGTTACGTCAGCTCGTAGCCGAAGGCTTTGGCGTAGGGTTCTAGCAGTGGAATCACGGACTCGAGTTGGGGGCGGTAGCGTTTCCAGCGGTCGCGGGCTCGGCGGTAGACCGGTTCGGTGACCTGGTGGTAGCTCGGGGTGTTGATCAGGCCGCGGTCTTTGGCGTGGCGACCGTGGGCCATGACGGCATCGTCCCACGGCAGGCCGAGGAAATCGAGCAGTGCCCGCATCTCCTGTTCCGGTGCCTCGACCAGTGCCTCGTAGCGAACCTGATGGACGTTCAGCGGCAGCAAATCCCGGTAACGCAGCCACAGATCCATGACCTCGCGGTAGACCTCCGCCACGCCGTCGATGCTGGTGTAGTTGAGCATGAACGGCGACATCGTGAAATCCTGCATGAAGCAGCTCAGCACGACGTCCAGCGGGTGGCGCAGCATGAACACGATCGGCGTGCCCGGGAAAAGGCGCTCGATCAGGCCCAGGTGCGCGGTCGCCAGCGGCGATTTGTCCAGCAGCAGGAAGCCGCCGGGGACTTTGAGCCCGGAAAGTTCCGCCGCCTTAGCCCAGTATGTCGCGCGCAGGTCCTCGATGGCCGCTGCGTCCAGCGTCGCCAGCGCCTGCGGATATGGACCGTGATCGCGAGCCAGGCGGTCGATGATGGCGCTGACGACCGGCAGTTCCTCCATCACCCGGACTCCCGGATGAGCGCCGAGCATCGTGTCCAGCAGCGTTGTGCCGGAGCGCTGGAAACCGACCAGGAACGCCGGCCGCTCGGCCGCGGGCCGCGGCGGCGGCCAGGCGGCGACCAGCCCCGGCGTGAAGGCTCGGTTCAGTTCGCGCAGCGCCGGCAGGTACGTATCCGGACGGGGATCCCCCGCGTGCCATGCCTCGGCGGCGCGGCGATTGCCCTCTCGATAGTGTTCGAACGCTGCCTCCGCGCGGCCCAGCCGGTCCAGGGTCTGACCCAGCTCGAAGTGAACTTCACGGCGCTGCTGGGCGGGCGCATCGGCCTGGGTTAGCGGCTCGAGCACCGCCAGCGCGGAATCAGGATCGCCGGCGCGGCGCTGCACCCGGGCGCGGGTCAGGCTGAGCGCTACGTCTTCAGGCCAGCGCTTTAGTCCTTCTTCGGTAAGCTCGACGCACTCTTCCAGCCGACTGCTCAACTCCAGCAGCGCCGCCCGGTTGCCCCACGCCAGCCGATGATCCGGTTCGAGTTCGAGCGCGGTCTCGAGCGCGGCCTCGGTCGCGTCGAGCTCGCCCATCGCCAGCAGCGCGGCGCCGTAGCTGTTCCAGATGTCGGCCGACTCCGGCGCCAGCTCGGTCGCCCGCCGGACCGCGTCGCGACCCTCGGCGAAGCGGTTGACCCCGGCCAGCGCCCGACCTCGCGCACACCAGGCTTCGGCCAAATCCGGGTGGGCTCGGATCGCCGGTTCGATGATCGTCAGCGCCTCGGAATAGCGTCCCTGGTCGAGCAGCAGTGTGCTCAGCGCCACCCGCGCCTCGGGGTAGTCCTGGCGCCGGTCGAGCGCGCGGCGGTAGCCTTGCTCGGCCTCCGCCGGGCGGCCCTCCTCGCGGTCCAGATTGGCCAGGTTGTAGCGCGCCCCGGGATGATTGGGACTGAGCTTCAGCGCCGCTGAGTAGCTGGCGCGCGCCTCGTCCGTCAAACCCAGTTGCTTGAGCGCCGTGCCCCGATTGTTGCAGGCGCTGACGTGGCCCGGGTCGAGCGCGAGGGCGCGATCGTACAGCGCCAGCGCCTGCTCGAAGCGGCCGTGTTTGAGCAGCGCACTGGCGTAATTGTAAAAAATCTCCGGATCGTCCGGGCGCGCCCGGATGGCCTGCTTCAGCCGGCGCTCACCGGCCTCGAGCTGGCCCGCCTCGCATTCGATCACGCCCAGCAAATGGATCGCGTCGACGTTGTCCGGCTCTTGTTCCAGCAGCGCACGGCAGGCGCCGGCGGCGGTATCCAGCCGGCCCTGGTTCAGCGCCCTGACCGCGCGTTGAAACTCCGGTGCCATTGATCGATCTCATCGTGTCGCCGCGGACCGGCTCAAGACGGGCATTCTAGTCTAGCCGTCCGCGCGGCTGTAGCATGTACCGCTGGCGCCAAGTTCCCGACCGCAGCGAAGGCCGGATGAATGAATCAAAAGTCCGAGAGTTCGGGCATCAGCACCTCGGAGGCCCCGCAGGCGGTCGGCGCCTACCCGCATGCCCGGCGGGCCGGGAACCTGCTGTTTCTGTCCGGCATCGGCCCGCGGCGGCCGGGGACCAACCACATTCCCGGCAACGTTTACGGCGAGCACGGGGACGTCATCGACTACGACATCGAGGCGCAGTGCCATTCGATGTTCGACAACGTGCGTGCGGTCCTGGAGGCCGCGGGGGCGCAATGGTGCGATCTGGTCGACGTGACCGTATTTCTGACCGACATGGATCGCGACTTCGCCGACTTCAATCGCCTCTACGGCGAGTATTTCAAGGACGACGCACCGTGCCGGACCACGGTCGAGGTCGCCGCTCTACCGACACCGATCGCAATCGAACTGAAGTGCATCGCGCACCTGGAGGTCTAGTGTCCCCCATCGATTTCAGGCAGTGGATCGACGACCACCGGCACCTGCTAAAGCCGCCGGTGGGCAATAAAGTGATCTGGGCCGATCAGGACTTTATCTGCATGGTCGTGGGCGGCCCCAACCGGCGCAGCGACTACCACTACGACGAAGGACCCGAGTTTTTCCACCAGATCGAGGGCGAGATGGTGCTCAAGATCATCGACGACGGCGGGCCCCGGGACGTTCCCATCAAAGCCGGTGAGATTTTTTTGCTGCCGCCGCGGGTGCCGCATTCGCCGCAGCGCTTCGCGAACTCGGTTGGACTGGTGATCGAGCGCCGGCGCCTGCCGGGAGAACGCGACGGGCTGATGTGGTTCTGCGAGCGCTGCCACCACAAGCT
>JBFGYD010000161.1:0-5812 GCA_041587615.1 Lysobacterales bacterium | reverse complement strand
TGGTCGGCACTAAGTTCCGCCCCAAGAATCGCGCTGACGTCGGTCAGCCGGTCGATCGTATCGGTGACCAGCAGGCGGTCGCCCGCCTGGATCTTGACGTCCGGCAGCGGGGTCACGTAATGGTTTTCGGGGCGAAGAATGCGGCGCACATGCAGTTCCCTGCCTGCCTTGCGCATCAACTCCGACAGCGTTCGGCCCGTGAGCGGATGGCCTTGCGGTATCGTCAGTTGCGCCGTGTAGTCGCGGCGCGAGACCTCGATCATCGGCGGCGAGCGCGGCGGGATCATGCGGGGAGCGATCAGCCATAAGTACAGCAACGCAACGCTGCCGGCGATGACCGCGGGCAGCATGAAGTCGAACATTCGGAAGCGGTCCATGCCCATGTCGGCAGCGACCGACACGACGAGTAGGTTCGTTGAGGTTCCGATGGTCGTGCTCATGCCGCCGACCAGGGTTGCCAGTCCCATTGGCAGCAGCACGCCCGAGGTCGACGACTCCGCGCGAACGGCCGCGCCGATCAGCATCGGCAGCATCAGCACGACGATCGGCGTGTTGTTGATGAACGCGCTCAGCGCAGCCCCGATGACCAGCGTGGCCAGCAGCGCGAGCGCCGGTGCTTTTCTCCAGAACCGCCCCAGGCGACGCGCGACCGGTTCCAGCGCTCCGGTGCGCACCAGTGCCTGGCCGGCGACCATCAGCGCACAGACCGCAATCAGGGCCTCGTGGCCAAAGCCGTGGAAGAACTCGGTCGGCTTGACCTCGCCCAACGGGCCGTGGAACGGAAACAGCTCGAATCCGACGATCAGCGCCACGAGCACAAGCAGGCTCGAGGACTCGAGCGGGATGCCCTCCCGCGTAAATAAAAACAGCGCGAACACGGTCAGCAGCAACACTGCCAGCGCGTGTAGATTGGGGATCTCCGGAATCAACACCGACGCCCTCCGACTCAACTCGATATTGCCTGAATTCTGGCCCGACGCTCGGGCGACATCAGCAACCCACGCAATATCCAGGCCCGGCAGCACGGCGTCCAGTATTTGACCATGAAGAACCCAAAAAAATCTGCTGCGGTCGCAAGAAACGGAACAGCGGCGCGCGTCTGGACCACGCACACGCCCACACCACGCCGCTCAGTGCGCGGTCAGAAACGAGGCCGCGTTGCCACCGTAGACCTCCGCGCGCCGGGCGGCCTGCAGGAACGCCCGACCCTTGAAGGACGGGGCTTCGGTAGCGCTTTCATTCCACTTTACGATCCGCCGGGTGCGGCCGCGGTGGTAAATCTTGAGCTGCTGAATGACCGGCACGACCGTGTCCGGATCGTCGCCGAACATCTCGCGGTGGATCGCCGGCAGCCGGTACCAGGGTTCCTCGGGGTGGGCGTGATGGGCGTTGTGGTAGCCGAAATTCAGTGTCAGCCAGTTGACCCAGGGATGCTGCAGCGACCACGGCACGCTGAAGGTGTGCTCCTGCTCCCATTGGCGGTTCCCGGTGTGCGGGGAGCGCTGGCGCGAGAACAGGGTCAGGTTGTACTCGTAGTCGTGCTGCAGCGAGTCCATGAATCGCAGCACGATCAGCATCAGCAGGTAGGCCACGATGTACAGCAGGGCCGCCTTTGGGCTGACGAATGCCAGCGCTCCGAACAGGCCACCGCGAATAAGGAGCACGACGGCGTTGCGGCGGCGCTGGGCCCGGCGCTCGGGGATCACGAACGCGTTGATGGCCATCACCGCGTGCATCACCACCTCGTGGGCCGGGATGTAGCACCACTCCAGCGCGCGGGTGATCCGGAACACGAGTGGGTGGCCGAGGAAGAACTTCTCGTAGTCGAACCAGACGATGTCGTCGTTCTCGACGTGGTGGCGAAAGTGCTTGAAGCGGATGTCCTCGAAGCGGTTGTACGGCGCCCCGCACAGCCAGCTCATCGCCCGGCCGAGCCAAGCGTTGTGCCGCACGGAACGAAAGACCGTGTTGTGCCCGGCCTCGTGCACGAGGTAAGCGGCGATCGTCATGCCGTGGGCCAGCAGCAGCGTGGCGCCGAAGTTGACCACCGTTTGCGCGCTGAACAGGCCGATCAGACCCACGGCGTAGGCCAGCGTGGTGTAGCCCACGGCCAACCCGTGATAGGCCAGGCCTTCCGGCCGCTTCATCAGTCCATCGAACATGACCCGCTCATCATGGAACGCGGCAAATTGCAGGTCAACAACTGACCCATGACCCCAAAAAAGGGAACCTGACCCCGGAATCCTCCGGAGCAACAAGAACAAGGTCAATGCCCCTGCTCAAAGAACTCCAGCGTCGCAACGTGATCCGCGTCGCCGCCGCCTATGCGGTGATGTCTTGGCTGCTGATACAGGTCGCCGAAACGCTCGCCACCTACCACGCACTTCCTCAGAGGGACCCGCTGTCGGACACTGACAAACTCTGTCTTGAATCCCGACTGGGGAGACGAGAACAGGCCAATCAAATTGCCCAAGCCATTGACGCACGGATCGGCGGGAGCGTGGCCTTGGTCATGGCCATCGTCAATTGCTACAACGGTGCACCCTTCGACCTGGAGGCCGCACCCAATTTCAAGCGGCGCATCGAGGAGTCCGGCTTTTCCTGGCCACCTCCGAGCGTGATCGATTTTCCAGCCAAGGACTGGTAAAGACGGGGATAGGTCAGCTTACTTTCCCTCGATAAAAGCCGTCAGGTTACTTGCGTTGGCCAAATTCCGCCTCCGCGATAGCAATATGCCCCGCAAGAGCTAACCTGCCCCCTCATTTGCTGACGCAACGCCGGGCGCGCTTCACGTCGGCTGGCGATTGTCTTATCGTGCGACCATGGATATCGAAGGACCGTTGCGCGAACTGGGCGAGATCGACGTCGAACCCCTAAAAAAGGCCATTCTGTCTCAGGAGCCCGCGGCGTGGCTTGAAAACGAGCACCGCCAGCAAAGCTACGACGTCCACACCTACACCGAATCCATCGTGCTGGTGTTCTGCGACGAAAAATGGCCGGAACTGACCATTTCGAAACAGCCGGGCTGGGAGCGACTGGCAACCGAGGCCGTGCCGCTGATGCACGACATCATCGAGCAACACTACCCGCCGGGCGGGACGATCATCCGGGCGATGGCGGCTAAGCTGCTGGCTGGCGGTCGGATCAAGCCGCATTTCGACGCCCATCCCTCGTTCCGCTACGGCCACCGCATCCACGTCCCGATCACGACCAATCGCGGCGTACGCTTCATGATCGACGGGCGGCCGTACCGGTTCGAGGTCGGGCAGGGCTACGAGATCAACAACCAGCTCACCCACAGCGTCATGAACCGGGGCAAGGAGGACCGGATCACTTTCATCTTCGACTACGTGCCGCCGGACGTGATCGACCGGAGCCCCGGCCGGGCTCGATCCGCCGCTCCCCGCGCGGACGCCTAGGCCAGGCCATCGTCAGAGCGCGGTGATCACCACCAAGCGGCGCGCCGCAGTCGCCGCGACGGGAGACGAGCAGCCATGAGCATCGAGTCGACCGCCGACAAGCCGCTCGCTCGCGCCGTATTCATCCTGCTGCTGGTGGTGGCCGGGGAGATGATCTTCAGCCTGCCGTTTCATACCGCGCGCTTCTTCCGCCCGACGCTGCTGGAGGTTTTCGGGTTTTCAAACACCCAACTCGGGGATGCGTTCGCCGTTTACGGCGTGTTCGCGATGCTGGCGTACTTTCCCGGTGGGGTGATCGCCGATCGCTTTTCCGCGCGCGCGTTGATCAGTCTGTCGCTGATGGCCACCGCCGCCGGCGGCCTGTATATGGCCACCTTTCCGGGCGGGCCGCAGATGGCGGCCTTGTACGGCTACTGGGGGATCACGACGATTCTGCTGTTTTGGGCCGCGATCATCCGCGCGACCCGCGAATGGGGCGGGGCACGGTCCCAGGGAAAGGCGTTCGGGATTCTCGACGGCGGACGCGGACTGGTGGCCGCCGGGGTTGCGGTCGGCGCCGTGGCGGTGCTGGCGTTGTACTTGCCGGCCGACGCCAATCTGGCCGACGATGCCCAGCGCCGGGCCGGCTTCCGCGCGGTGATTCTGCTCTACTCGGCGGCCACCTTCGTGACCGGTGTGCTGACCTGGCTGCTGCTGCCGGCCATGCCGGCGGCGCCGGGTTCGTCCCGCAATCCGCTCGCCGGCATGGGCGAGGTCCTGCGCCGCCCGCTGGCCTGGGCCCAGGCGGGGGTGATCGTTTGCGCCTATTGCGGCTACAAGGGGGTCGACAACTACTCGCTGTACGCGGTCCAGGTGCTCGGGATGGACGAGGTCGAGGGCGCTCGCTTCACGGCCTACGCAACCTACCTGCGGCCGCTGGCGGCGATCGCGGCTGGATTCCTGGCCGACCGCTTCAGCGCCGGCAGGATCATCGGGGTTACCTTTCTGGCTATGACCGCCGTCTACGCCGGGCTGGCCGCGGCGGTCCCAAACGGCGCCTGGCTGAACCTGATTTACGCCAACATCTTCGTCAGCATGTTCGGCGTGTTCGCGCTGCGGGGCGTCTATTTCGCGCTGCTGCAGGAAACGTGCACTCCAAAGCACCTGACCGGCACCACCGTCGGCATGGTCTCGTTCATCGGCTATACCCCCGAAATCTTCTTCGCCCCGATCACCGGTCGCATCCTTGATGCAGCTCCTGGCCTAGCCGGTTTCCAGAGCTACTTCCTGTTTCTGAGCGCAGTCGCCGCGGCAGGCTTGGCGGCGGTGTCCTGGCTGACCCTGCTGAATCGGAGGACAGGGCGCCGGTAAGAGATTCGGGAAGCCGCGCGCAAGGTGCCGGTAAGAGATTTGGGAAGCCGGGCGCAACGCGTGATCAGTGGGCTTTCCGTCTGATCTGAAGCAACCGCCGCGGCTCGGACTGCCGTATTATAATTTGGGCTAATGGTCGACATCTTTCTCAGCTACGCCAGAGAGGACGAGGAACGGGCCGGGGAGCTAGCCCGAGCGCTTGAGGGACACGGCTGGGACGTGTTCTGGGATCGGGAGATTCCCGCCGGCAAGACCTGGCGCAGGTTTATCGGGAAGAACCTGCGGGAAGCCGGCTGCGTGGTCGTGTGTTGGTCGCGACATTCAGTCGCCTCCCAGTGGGTCCCGGAGGAAGCCGAGGAAGCGCGTAACCGGGAGGTCCTGGTCCCGGTCCTGTTCGAGGATGTGATCCCCCCGCTCGGCTTTCGCAGCGTGCAGGCGGCTTCCCTGCACCACTGGCGGGGCGACGCCGGCGACCCCGCGTTCGAGCAGCTCCTCCGGGACATCGGCGGAGTGCTCGGCGAGGGGCGAGCAACGACGCCTTCCATTGCAGAGGCGGCGGAGGGCTCGGCGACGCGCGGGGAAGATGCGAAGTCGCTCCGGCCCGGGCGCGCCCGGCGCAAGGTTGCCCTCTGGGCCACGATCGGCGCCGTGATCGTCGCAGCAGCCGTGACCGGGATCCTGCTCGTGCGCGGCGACGGTCGCGGCGGGTCGGTGGAGCCCGCGCGCAAGCAGCCCGCGCGGGACGAAAAGATCATCGCCGCGCTGAACGGCCTGGCGATCGACGCGTTCGCGGTGGCCGCCGGGATCCTCGAGCGGCCCGAGTACCTGCGCGCGGCCGAGCGCGCGGCGCAGCGGCTGTGGCGGCTCGCCTACGACGCCCCGGGCCGGCGGCTGCGCCACGAGATCTTTCGCGGCGCAGCGCGCGGCGCGGGCTTTCTCGAGGACTACGCGCATCTGGGCAACGGCTTCGCTTCGCTCGCGCAGGCGACGGGCGACACGCTGTGGCACGAGCGCGCGGCGCGGCGTGCCGACGATGCGGTGCG
>JBFGYD010000160.1:0-5821 GCA_041587615.1 Lysobacterales bacterium | reverse complement strand
GCAGCAGCCTGGTCGTGCTTGCGCACCAACACCGCGATGTCGGCCGCTCGCAGCGCCCGCCCCTCATCGTCGGGTCCGATAATGCGGGCCCGCTGCGCGGGGTTCAGCAGACGCTCGATCTCGGCTGCCGCAGCCTCGGCTGCCGCGGCCCTCAGCGCCGGCTTGGACCGGCCGGCGGGCAACGCCCAGGCCACGAGCGGCGCGGCCTCCGAGCCATCGATTTCAAGCCGCACGCCCGCGGGCGAGGCGGCGGTCGAGGGAGAAAAACCAATCTGCGGCAGCACGAAGGGGCGCTGCCGAGCGCCAAACAGGCAATTGAGCGCGGCCAGCAGCGGCGGCCCCGCACGCCAGTCCCGGGTCAGACTATAGGCGCGCTGCGTCGCGTCGCGCGCATTGAGGTAGGTGTGAACGTCGGCGCCGCGGAAGCCGTATAGCGATTGCTTGGGGTCGCCGACCAGAAACACGGTCGCCGCCGGCGGCGCGAACAGCGCTCGCAGGACGTCGAACTGAATCGGGTCGGTATCCTGAAATTCATCCACCAGCGCCACCCGGTAACGACCGCCGACCGCGGTCCGGATTGCGGCGCCGGAGGGACCCTTGAGCGCGCCGTCCATTTCCGTGATCAGGTCCCGGTAAGTGATCACCGATTGCCGGCGTTTCCGGCGGTCCAGGGCCTCTACGATTCCGCGGTGAACCGCCAGCGGCAGGCCCCTGGCGGCAGCCTGATAACCGAGCTTGAGGCGTTCGAGCACAGCCAGGTAGTCTTCGATTGACTCGAACAGCGGATCGGACGGCGCCTCGAACCCTTGCTTGGTCCCGTCGATGAGCGCGCCCTGTCCGAGCCGGGCAGCGACCGGGATCAGCTTCAGATGACGCCACGGATCCGTCAGCAGGGTCTCCGTTGCCTGCCATTGGGCCTCGACCTGGAGCGGCTTGTAGGCGCGCTGATTGAGTCCGCGGTGGGTAGCAAGCCGCTCCCGAAGCCGCGAGGCGTGCTCGCGCCAGCGCCGCCAAAGCGCGTCGTGGGAGAGCTTGAAGTCTTCCTCCAGCCCCTTCAGCGGACCGGTCTGGGGGCCCACGAGCGTGGCGTAGGGCTTGTCCAGCAGCCGCCGAACGGTGGTGCTCATCGCCCCCGGCTGAAGCGCTCGCTGGCCCGCGAGGTAGGCCGCGAACCCCGCCGAGAAGGTCTCCCCGAGGCAGCGCCACCGGCGCCGGATCAGAGGATCGATGATCGTATTCTCGTCCTCGATCAACTCGCGCTCCGGATCAAAACCAACGGCAAAGCTGAATTCGTTCAGCAACTGCTGGCAAAAGCCGTGGATGGTGTGAACTTGGGCCAGATCGAACACCCGAATGGCGCGCTCGAGACGCCGCGTCGCCGCCTCGCGATCGCTCAGCCGACCAACGATGGCGTCGATCAGCGGATCCGGCGGCACCGCCGCGCGCAGCATTGCGCCCGCCTGCCGCAAGCGAGCCAGCAGGCGGGTTTTCAGTTCGCTGGTGGCGGCCCGGGTGAAGGTCACGACCAGGATCTCCTCGGGATCGAACTCGCGCTCCAGCAGCAGGCGTAGGTAGAGACCGGTCAGACTGTAGGTCTTGCCGGTTCCGGCGTTGGCCTCGATCAGATTCCAGCCTTCCAGCGGGGCGGTGACGAGCGGAAACTCCGGCGTATGCTCAGACACTCGAGCGCTCCTCGAGGTGAGCCAGCAGCGGGGTCCAGATCTGCACCGCCAGCGCTTCGAATCGTTCCCCCTGCCAATCCTGTTCGCGAAAGGCCAGCTTGACGTAGGGATTGGCCCCCTCGGTGTAAGGCCGGCGCCGGTCCGGTTCGAAGCTCTTGCGAGCTTCGCGGCGGGCCCGGCGTCGGTCCTGGGCCCGTTCGGCGAAGGCCCGCGACGCGTCCGGAAAAAAGGGCAGCGCCAAGCGCGCCCCGGCGCGATAGACCGAAACCAGATCGGCGAGCACGGAGGCGGGTTCGACCACCGGTTGCAGGGCGGCCTCCTTGCGGCTGGCGATCAGCAGGCTGGTGCGGCCTTGGTCCGCGCCTCCTCCGGTCGGTCCGGCCAAGTTCAGCAACAGGTGATTGACCCAAAGGTCGAGCAGGTGTTTACCACGAATCGCGCCGGCGTGCAGTACCACCCGGCCGGCGGGAAAAACCCGGTCCACGCGGCCGTGCAGGCGCTCTGATCCGAGCACGAGTTCGACCCGTCGTTCGTCCTCGGGCCGGCCGCCGGTGAACTGGCGGTGGCGCTGCCGCAGTTGCGCCACGTCCGCGGCCAGCGCCGCGGCGATTGCCGTCCCCGGGGGACCCTCGGGGATCGCCACCGCCGCGTCGACCTCCGCCCGCAACGTCGCCGGAGTCCGCACCGGATCGCGCAGCAGGCGCTCGACCAGCCGGTAGCGGCTCAATGCATCCAGCTCGACCGGCGGCTCGACCGGCAACAAGTCTTCGCGGATGTCCAGCCAAATGCCGAGCGTTCGGCGGAGGTAGTGCCTGGCCGGCAGGCGCAGGAAATCCACCAGGTCGCCCGCCTCGATAATCCCCTGCTCGATGGCGGTCAGGGGTCGGACCTGGAACGGCTGCTCGCCGCCGGCGCCAGCGGTGATCTGGAGGTGATCGGCATAGCTGACCAACCCGGGCTCGCGCCCGTAGCGGCCGGAGAAAGGCTGCACCGGATGGCGCGTCACGACGCTGGCCGAGGGTAAGAACGTCGGTTCGGATCGGCCCGGCGCATCGATCCGGTAGTGGCCATCGAGATGGTCGAGGAGTTCGACCACCAACGGTGAGGCGGCCAGGTCGGCGCCGTCGCGCGCGTCGGTGCCGACATAGCTGAGTACGAGGCGCGTGCGGGCCGAGCCGAGCCATTCCAGGAAGACCTGGCGATCTTCCAATCGTCGGCTGCGATCTCCGCGCCGCGGGGCGGCGGCGATCAGGTCCAGGTCCGAGCCGACTCGAGGCGCCGGAAATTCTCCCTCGTTCAAACCGAGCGCGTAAATGACCCGCGCCGGAATCAAGCGTCGCGCCGAGAACGAAGCGAAGCTTACTCCAGGTCCGGCGCCGGCGCGCTGAGCGGCGGCGAGCTCGAGCTCGGCCTGCAGCAACTCGCGGAAGACCGAAAACTCCAGCGAGCGCTCGCACCCGGCCAGCTTTGCCCGCTCGGAGATCCGCCAGAGGCCCTGGCGCACGGCCCGCATCGACCCCTCGTCGGCGGGGATGGGTTTGATGCAGCGGGCCACCAGCCCGCGTCCCCACTGAGCCCACTGGACCAGCGAGCGAATTTGCTGGACCTCGTGGTGCAAGCGCAGCAGGGCATCCAGAAAGTCGAGCAAGCGGCCGATCGGCTCGGCCTCGGAGCCGTGCACGTGTTCGGCCGAGGGCCACGACTCGGCGGGCGCGCCTAGCAGAGTGGCGGCGAGCAGCCGGCGGGCGCCCTGGACCCAGGAAAACTTGCCGTCGCCGCCACCGTAAAAGCCGCCCTCGCGAGCCCAGCGCCGGACGTCGGCCAGGTTCCCCGAGCGCAGACCGAAGCGACGGCGAATCGGCGCATAGGTCAACAGCTCCAGCAGCGAGCGGTCGAGTTCCGGACCGCTCAAGGTTTTGAGCAGCGCCGCCAGACTTTGAACCACTCCTCTGCCGCGCTCGGCGTCGGCGCCGTGGACCCGCCAGGGAATGGCACTGAATATGGCCCGCACATACGGAAGGTAAACGCCGATCTGGGGACTCACCACGGCGACGTCCTCGGCCTTCAAACCAGGGTCAGCCTCGAACATCGCCTGCAAGCGATCGTAACAGACCTCGATCTCTCGACGGCGGGACGCGCACACGTGAACTTCCAGATTTGTCTCCGCGACCGTCTCCGGCGTCGGCGGAGCGTGGTAGTCGAGCAGACTGTTCTGCAGCCGCGATAGCAGATCCTCGGCGGGCGCGGGCACGAAATCCTCGCGCTCCTGCGCCGGCCATTCCAACAGCCAGTCAAGCATGTCGCGCAACGACAGGCCAAGCGAGGGGAGCAGCGGATTGCCGTCAGCCGACGCCGGCGACCGGCGCGCGCGCGGGCTGGCGGCGTCGCCCCAATAGTGCCGCGACGGGGACCACTGATATAGTTCGACGTCCATCCGGGCGGCGAATCGAGCCAGGCAGTCCAGATAACTCGGCGACAGCTCGGGCACCGCGAACACGGACAGCCGAGACGGCAGCCTGGCGGCCGCGATCGATTGCTCGCCGGCCGTTCTCAACCATTGCCAGCAGCGCGCCCAGTGCCATTCTCCGGGTGCCGCCAGGAGGCGCCACAGCACGGCTTGCCAATGCGGCTCCGCCCCCTCCTCCCAGGACACGATCCAGTCCGGCCGAAACACCAGGCACTGGTCAAAACCGTCCGCCAAGCGGCGGGCGAGGCGGTACCGGCCGAGGTCGTCTTGCCCGGCCAGGTATTTCGCCAGCGGCTCGAGTCCGGGCACCTCGGCGGCAGTGCCAAATGATTCCAGAACGCGCAGCGTTAGTGCCTCGGGCCGGAACGGGTTTTCGAGCGGCAGTTCCGGACGGGCGGCCCGCAGCAGGCGCCAGATCGCGGCCGCCGGGTACAAGAACTCGACGTTGGCGCAGATCCCGTCGCGGGCGGCCTTGCGCTGCGCTAACCAGCGGCCCATAGCAGCCTGGGCCACCACGACCCAGTCACTCGACAACGGGTCGCCGCCGGGCTGCGCAAGGCGCTCCAGCAGCGAATCGGCGAGCCGTTCGACTCGATTGCCGTAGTTCAGATTGAGCATCGCGTGGCCGAGCGGGACCACCCCCCTATGCTACAATTAATGACCCGAATCGACAGGGCAGATTGGCCGGCAAGGTTGCCGTTTGGGCCCTTGGCCGCCGCCCCGTCCGACAATCCCGGCCCCGAGGGTTCAGCGGATATCAAAGATGAGCATTTTAGAGCAACTGAACGAACTGCGCGCCTATGGCGGCGAACGAATCACGGTCGGCCTGGCCGATCCGATCGTCATGCAGTTCCAACATGATCCGCAGCTTGGCGCCGCAGTTGCCGAGGCGCTCGAAATCCACCGTCGCATGCGCTCCGAGCACAAGCCGCTGCTCGAACTCGACGAAGTTGAGCAAATCGAGATCGTGCAGCGCGGTCTGATCAATTTTTATGCGGTCGACCAGCGAAACCCGTACGTCGCCCTGGCTGCCCGCGGCCCCTGGCTGATCACATCCAAGGGCGCGGTGATTCACGATTCCGGCGGTTACGGCATGCTCGGACTGGGCCACGCTCCGGCCGAGGTGCTTGAAGTCATCGGCCAGACCCAAGTCATGGCCAACGTGATGACCCCCAATTTCAGCCAGATGCGGATGCTGGCGGCACTGCGCCGTGAAGTCGGCCACACCCGGAGCGAGCCTGCGTTCGAAGATTTTCTGTTCTTGAATTCCGGCTCCGAGGCGGTCACCGTGGGTGCGCGAATGTCGGACCTCAACGCCAGGATCCAGACCGATCCGGGCGGAGATCACGCCGGCAAACCGATCAAGATCATGGCCTTGATCGGAGGGTTTCACGGACGCACCGACCGCCCGGCGCAGTACTCGGATTCCTCGCGACGGGCTTACGAAAAATATCTCGCCAGCTTTCGCGACCGGCGCAACCTGATCACGGTCCCCCCCAACGACGTGGCCGCCCTCGAGCAGGCGTTTGCCGACGCCGAGCGCGACGGCGTTTTCATCGAGAGCCTGTTCATGGAGCCGGTCATGGGCGAGGGCAATCCCGGGCTTGCCATCGAACCGGCGTTCTACCAGCGGGCACGCGAGTTGACGCGCGAGCATGGCACGATGTTTGTC
>JBFGYD010000159.1:0-5850 GCA_041587615.1 Lysobacterales bacterium | reverse complement strand
CCCCCCGGCACCGGCTGAATTTCACGCCAAGAGCGGTTCTCGAGATCATACTCGAAGGCGCGATCGGTGGCGTCCCGCCAGGACTTGCCGGCGAGCAGGCCCGCAAACGAATAGACCCGGGGGCGGCTGCCATCGACGGCGGCGACGGCGTTATTGGCCACGGCGACCGGGAGATCGGGCAGGGCCTTTTCAGACTCGCCGCTGGGACTCGCGGCTTGTTTTCCGCAGCAGGCCAGCACCAGCGTGAGCGTCAGCGGCCACGCTGGCCGCGGGATGGCGCTCATCGTCCCGGCCTCCGGGGATCGATGACGGCGCCGCCGCCGATCGCGGCAGTGGCAATCCCTGGCCCTCTGAGAATCAGGACTGACGCCAGCAGCACGAGCGCGAGACTCCCGGCGGGCCCGCGGCGGTTCGATTCAACATCATGCGTCCCGCCCGAGCAGGTCGGCAATCTCGTCGGTCCCGAAAGGCCAGTTGATTTCTCTGTCGCGCCCGGGGTTGCGCAGCACCGGAATCGTGAGCCGGTATCGCTCGAGCAAACCAATTTCCGTGGTGATGTCCACGGATTCGACGCTGGCGCCGACGGAGGCGGCCAGCCGGCCCGCTTCGAGGCATAGATGACAGCCCTCCCGGGTGTACAGAACGAGTGTCTCGGCCATGGGGTGGGGTATACAATAAGTGCCGGAACCCCGCAACTTGGAACTCTGTTGGCGGTCAGCACCTTCGATCTGTTCAAAATCGGCATTGGGCCCTCCAGTTCGCACACCGTGGGGCCAATGCGCGCCGCCGCCACCTTCGTTCAGCGCTTGAAAAGCGCCGATTTGCTGCCCGCCGTGGCGTGGGTCCAGGTCGAGCTGTTCGGTTCCCTCGGTCACACCGGTCGCGGCCACGGCAGCGACAAGGCGATCATGCTGGGCCTGGAGGGCGAGGCGCCAGACCGGATCGACCCCGACACGATCGACGCGCGCCTCGAGGTGATTGTCGCCAACAAGCGCCTGGCTTTGGGCGGCGCCCATCCGATCGAGTTCGAGCCGAAGAAGCACCTGGTGTTTCACAAGCGGCAGCGACTGCCGTATCACTCCAACGGGATGCGCTTTCACGCGTTCGACAAAGCGCAGAAGGTCCTGCGCGCATCCGACTATTACTCGGTCGGCGGTGGCTTCGTGGTCAATCACGACGACGCGGCGGCCGACCGCATCGTTCGCGATGCAAGTCCGGTGGCGTATCCGTTCTCCAGCGGTGACGAACTTCTGGCCCGCTGCGCCGAGCACGGGCTGAGCATCGCGGAGTTGATGCTGGAAAATGAAAAATCCTGGCGCACGGAGCAGGAGATCCGGGCCGGTCTCGATACGATCTGGGACGCAATGAAGGCCTGCGTAGCGCGCGGAATGCGTTCCGAGGGAGTGCTTCCCGGCGGCCTCAAGGTCAAACGCCGGGCGCCGGAGATGCGCCGCATCCTGGAAGGGCAGCCGCAGGACGCGCTCAAGGATCCGCTCACCATCCTCGACTGGGTCAACCTGTTTGCGCTGGCGGTCAACGAGGAAAACGCGGCCGGCGGACGGGTCGTGACCGCGCCGACCAACGGCGCGGCCGGAATCGTCCCGGCGGTGCTGCACTACTACGACCGCTTCTGCCCGGGCGCCAGCTCCCGCGGAATCCACGACTTCCTGCTGACCGCCGCGGCGATCGGTATTCTGTACACCGAAAACGCCTCGATCTCGGGCGCCGAGGTGGGTTGTCAGGGGGAGGTCGGGGTCGCGTGCTCGATGGCCGCCGGTGGACTGACCGCGGCGCTCGGCGGCAGCATGGCGCAGGTCGAAAACGCCGCCGAGATCGGCATGGAGCACAATCTCGGCCTGACCTGCGATCCGATCGGCGGCCTGGTCCAGATTCCGTGCATCGAGCGCAACGCGATGGGTGCGATCAAGGCGATCAACGCTCAGCGCATGACGATGCGCGGCGACGGCAAGCACCACGTGTCGCTGGACAAGGTCATCAAGACCATGCGCGACACCGGCGCCGACATGCAGACCAAGTACAAGGAGACCTCCCGCGGCGGCCTCGCGGTCAACGTGATCGAGTGCTGATCAGGCGAAACCGACCGGCGTGTAGCTGTAGTTCGGGTCGGGGAATATCGTCCCGATGTCGCCACCCTTGCCCATGATGCGGTCGAAAACCGTGGCGTGGACGTCACGGAAATCGGTCGTCGGCACCACCGCGTCGCCCTGGCGCTCGGCCGTGGCGATGCCTGGAAAGGTCCCGTATACGCCGCCGTTGACCAGACGGCCGACGACCACCATCGGGTTGCCGAAGCCGTGGTCGGTACCAAAATTACCGTTTTCGCTCACCTGGCGACCGAACTCGCTTTGGATGATGATTGCCAGGTCATCCCCGCGGCCGCGGGCGGCAAGGTCCGAGTACATGGCGCGCACCGCCTCCGACACCTCGCTGACGTTGCGCCCGAAACCCCCGTTGGGATTGAGCACGTTCTGAAAGGTATGCGTGTCCCATCCGCCTTTGTCGACGGTGGCGGCGGAGATGCCCAGGTTCAGGCCCCACAGCTGGGCGATCAGCGCCAGATCGCGTCCAATGCCGGTATTCGGGTACGGATGGGCCGGATCGGCCGAGGAGTAGTTGTCGAGATCGAACGAGTTGATCAGCTCCACCGCCTCGACCGTGGCCTGCCCGGCCAGGTCCAGTTCGCCGGCGCCGTTGTACAGTTCGTTCAGCATGATCAAGTGGGTATCGGCATACCGACCACTGTTGGGCGAGAAACCGCTGGGCGATTCCAGGGTCGCCACGTCCGAATATCCGGCCAGGCTGACCGGCGTGCTGCTGTTGGCCGCCATCGCGGTGAAAATCGCTTCCGGATCGTGGGCGATGGTCTGCAGATAGCGCGCGATGAAGCCGTTCTGCGACGACTGTTCGCCGGGCGTGCCGAGTTCGATTTCCTCCTGAGCATCGAAGTGGCTGCGGGTCAGCGCATCCAGCGGGTGTCCGCAGGCGTGAATAAACGCGACTCGGCTGCTGATCTGGTGCAGGTCGGGGCAGAAAGGGTGCAGCCCGAAGCCTGAGCCGAACAGATCCAGCGGCTGGGACGGGTCCACGTAGGTCGCCTGGCGGGCGTTGAAGTAATTGGTGTGGTTGGCGCCGGCGGTCGGGATCATGAAGCTGAGGCCGTCCATGCCGCCGCGCAGAAAAATGTACACCAGCAGTTTCGTCTGGACGTTGACGCCGGCCTTGACCCGCTGGGAAAATCCCAGGCCGACGCCGCCCAGCGCGCCGGCCGACAGGCCCGTTGCGGCGCCGGCGAGGAAACGACGGCGGGGAAGATTGATTCTGTGTTTCTTCATCTTCGTCATCCTCAGCGCTGCAGCATTTGCGGCGACCAGGCCAGCAGCTTGACCAGGCCGATCAGCCGTTGGTGCCAGTAAAACGGGAACGAGTTGGTCTTCAGGTCGTCCCGATCGATCGGCTCGTCGGCGGGGTAGATCGCCGCGTCGTTCTCTCCACCGAACCCCTGCTGGGTCATGAACTGCAGCCCCACGCGCCCGGCCGTGGTCGGCGCGTTCTGGTACAGGGTCCCGGCGGTGCCGGCCCAGCTGCCCGCGGGGGTGAAGCCGAACAGCCAATTGCACCAAAACTCGACGATTCTGCGCGCGGAGGGATTGCCGTTGATATTGAGCCGCGTGATGCTGACGGCGCGCATGAAGCGGTCCTGATCTTCGAAATCCTCATCGAAGGCCCAGTCGATGGTGCGCCAGCACTGAACCAGGTTGGACGCGCCCTGCCAGTGGCCGCGATAGTCCGGAAACCCGTCCGGCGTGCGCCACGTGAACAGCTCCTGCGCGGTGTCGTCGAACCGATTCAGAAAGTCCTCGGAATCGTTTTCACCCACCCGAAAGTCGTGCTGGCATCCTCCGGCCCGCAGCACCGAGACGATGTACTCGAACGGGCGCTTGATCTTGGCGCCGTAGTTGGCGGCGTCCTTGAACTCGTCGGACAGCAATATCGTGCGCAGGGTTTTGGCGATCTGATCTCCGGCCCGACGGTTGTCAAAAAACGTCTGCGCCGCGGCGTCCACGACGCTCTGCGGCGGATTGTCGGAGATCAGGCGGGTGCACAGTTTTCGCGCCACGTAAGTGGCCGTGCCCGGATGATAGGCGGTCAGCTTGCAGATCAGGCGACCTTCCGTTTCGGCATCAAGATTCGACGGGATCGCGGCCACGCCGGCGGTCAAGACCGCCTTGGTGGCGTCCGAGATATGGGCATCCTCGTCGGCATAAAACAGGCCGCTTCCGCAGTTGCCGGGACTGGCGTTGGAAAGGTCTTCGTAGCGCCAGCCGGACATGGCCTGCGCCGCCTCGAGCACATCGTCGTCGACGTAGAACTTGGCGATCTCTAGCGTCGGGTCGGCCAGGAACCCGAGCGAGGGGTTTTCCAGTTCGGGGTCGTTCAGCGCGGCATAGGGGTTTTCGGGCAGGACTTCGACGTCGCGCTGGCGAGCGTTGCCGGCGTAGTTTTCCGCGCCCATGCAGTGCAGCTCGAACAGTTCACGGCAGTAGTTCTCGTTGATGCCGTCGTCACCGTTGACGAAATTGTCCAGATAGCGAAGCATCGTCACGTGGCGCGCCGAGCGAACGATCATCTTGTAAAAGTTGCCGAAAGCGTGCCGTCGGATGATGTCCCGGTCCCACGACGCGAAGGACACGCGGATGTCACGATCGAGAAACGCGTAGACGTTCAGATGGTTGTGCCAGAAATCGACCATCAGCTCGAACAATTGACGCCGCGAGTAGGTCGCGCGGAAAAACGCGGCCATTTCCACTTCTCGCCGCGGTCGGTCGTAGGTACCAAAATCGGCGCACTCGCGGTCACTGAAGGCGGTCGACAGCGGATCGCTCAGCGTGCTGTAGTCGTACTGGGCAAACTGCTGCTCGAACGCCGAGTCGTCGAGATCCGGGTCCAGCTGCTCATCGACGTAGTTGGCGAGGCGTTCGTTGTCGTTCGACCCGAGGGCGAGGAAATGGGCGACGTCGTCCTGGGTCGCAAAGCTGGAGGTCAGGTTCTCGAAGCCGGTGGCCATGATCACGTCGGGATCGCCGGCGGCGACCGTACCCAGTTCTCGGCGCGCCGGGCCGAACCCCATCTTGTTCAGAACGCGCACCGCGAACGGCGGCAGCTCGACGTTTTCGGAGCCGCCGATGACGGCGCCTTTGCGCGTCGGCCCGTCGATGCGCACGTTGTAGCGCGGCTGGATTCCGGCGCTCCCGGCGCCGGCGACCAGGCCGGTGACGCCGGCCACACCGCCCGCGGTCAGAAATCCGCGCCGGCTGAGAGGATTTGTTGTGCTCATGCGTACCCCACTTCGAATCAAGAACATGCGCCAATGCGGCAGAAACCCAGCCGCGACTCAGCCGAACCCTACCGAGCCGTCAGATTTTTTTTGTGAACGCGGTCAGATTTCCGCCCGCTGCGCGGACCAACGGTCGGAGGAGCAGCCCAGACGGGTAATCGCGCGTGGTAACCTCTCGCGCGGCCGTTCGTCGTTGGCAGGAATCGATAACGAAAAGGAAACATCGGGATGAATCCCTCGTTCTTGATCTGCTGCGCCGCGGCGCTGATATCGACCGGCTGCGTCATCGACGCCCGCCGGGCGGATACGGTCATCGGCCCGCCGAGACACATCGAGTTACCGGTGCCCGAGGATGCCGTGGTCGATGTACGCATTCCCGCGGGTGAGGTCGAGATCCGCGGCGCCGGCGGCAATGAGCTGCGCGCGGAGCTGATCGTCCGGTGTCCGGACGCACAGAGCCGCTGCGCCAGGCGCCTCGGCGCGGTCCAGTGGGT
>JBFGYD010000158.1:0-5885 GCA_041587615.1 Lysobacterales bacterium | reverse complement strand
CCATGTTGCGCTCGGCACTCGAACAGCCAGGCCGGAGGTCGGTTGCGGTTTTGCCAATGGCAAAGAAGCGGCCGGACGGAGGCCGACCGCAGTCTCAACCCCTCCGCCAAAAGAACAGCGAACTGGCGCAGGCCGACCTGTGTTTCCACCGCCCCTGTCACAAGATCTGCGACGCATAATCCGCCAACCGCGAACGCTCCCCGCGCACCAGCGTCACGTGGCCTGAGTGTTCCCATTGCTTGAAGCGGTCGACCGCAAAAGTCAGCCCCGACGTGGTCTCGGTCAGGTAGGGAGTATCGATCTGCTCGACGTTGCCCAGGCACACCATCTTGGTCCCAGGCCCGGCGCGCGTCAGCAGGGTCTTCATCTGTTTCGAGGTCAGGTTCTGGGCCTCGTCGATGATCACGTAACGATTCATGAACGTGCGCCCGCGCATAAAGTTCAGTGAGCGTATTTTGATCCGGTTCGAGACCAGGTCGTTGGCCGCGGCCCGGCCCCAGTCGCCGGCGTCGCCGCGCCCGGTCAGGAATTCGAGGTTGTCGGTCAGGGCACCCATCCACGGCGCCATTTTTTCCTCTTCGGTGCCGGGCAGGAACCCGATGTCGTCGCCGACCGGCACCGTCGCCCGGGTCATGATGATTTCGTTGTAGCGCTTTTCCTCCAGCGTCTGCACCAGACCGGACGCCAGCGACAACAGCGTCTTGCCGGTGCCGGCGGTGCCGAGCAGGGTGACGAAATCGATGCGTTCGTCCAGCAGCAGATTCAGCGCAAAATTTTGCTCCCGGTTGCGGGCCGTGATCCCCCAGACGCTGTTGCCCTCGCCCCGGTAGTCTTCGATGATCCGCAGCCTCGCGCTACGGCCTTCGACCGCCTCGACCACCGCCTCGGTACCGCCGCCGCCGGGCGCGCAGATCAGCTGGTTCGGATGCCAGTTCGCGACCTCATCGTGCTCCAGGCGATAATAAGTGCGCGACTTCTTGGTCCAGGAATCGACGTTCTCGCCGTCGTTCCAGAAATTCTCGGGTAGCTCGGTGATGCCGTTGTAGAGCAGCGACAGGTCGTCGAGCGCGCGGTCGTTCTGGTAGTCCTCGGCCGGCAGGCCCCGGATCGTGGCCTTGATCCGCAGATTGATATCCTTGGAAACCAGGACCACCCGTTCATTCGGACGCCGATCCTTGAGCTCCAGGGTCGCGCTCAGGATCTGATTGTCCGGCAGCGCATCGGGGCCGTTGCGCCGCCGCGACGGCTCACCGGTCTGGAACCACAGCCGGCCGGTGGCGCCGTTGCCCGGCAGGTTTAGCCACTCCGGTCGCCGCAGCGGGATTCCGGCCGCGATGTCGCCGCCGTAATGCTCGATCAGTTCGTTCAGGAAACGGCTGGCCTGGCGCACGTTACGCGCTACCTCCGACATCCCCTTTTTGGCCGCGTCGAGTTCCTCGAGTACGATCATCGGGAGAAAAATCGAGTGCTCTTGAAAGCGGAACAGCGCGGTCGGGTCGTGCATCAGCACGTTGGTATCCAGGACGTAGTTGCTGGGGCTCTGGCTCATCGGCATCGGTTGGACGCGGGCACGCGGGTGCCCTCGGTTTGAACGGGACTGAACACTGGCTGCGAGCGGTCGACGGCGCTCAAAGGGCCTGGACGGACTCCAGCACGGCCTCGGCGTGCCCGGGTACCCGGACCTTGCGCCACTCCTGCCGCAGCACGCCGTTGGCGTCGATCAGGAACGTGCTCCGCTCAACGCCCATGACCTTGCGGCCGTACATGTTTTTTTCCTTGATCACGTCGAACGCGCGGCACAGCGCCTCGTCGGGGTCGGCGATCAGCTCGAAGCCGAAGGCATGCTTTTCCTTGAATCGTTCGTGCGATCGGACGCTGTCGCGGGAAACACCCAGGATCACGGTGTTGGCGGCGTCGAACTGGTCCTTCAAATCGCGAAAGTCCTGGCCTTCGCGGGTGCAGCCCGGGGTCGCGTCCTTGGGGTAAAAATAGAGCACCACGTTGTTGCCGCGCAGCGCCGACAGGCGCACGTTTTGACCGCCGGTCGCTTCGCATTCGAAGTCCTCGACGGGCTCGCCGGTTTTCAGCATCGATTCATCGTCCTCGGGGTGGCCGTCACTGGCGCGCTATGAAACCATGAAGCATCAGGAGAGTCTAGCACTTGTGCCCCCGCGTGGGCGCCTTTACCATGCCGCACTGCGAGCGCCGCCGTCGGGCCGCTCGCCAGATCCGTTACCGGCGCGGTTCAACAATGAATCCTGATCGGCTGGAAGGAAGTTTTGTCGCCCTGGTCACGCCGATGACGGCCGAATTGGCGGTGCATCTCGACGCCTTGGCCCGATTGGCGCGGCGCCAGATGGAGGCCGGCTCAGCCGGACTCGTGGTGGCTGGCACGACCGGCGAGAGCGCCAGCCTGAGCCGGCTCGAATACGAGCACGTGCTGGAGCGGGTGGTGGCGGAAGCCGGCGGCCGGGTGCCGGTCATTGCCGGGGTGGGTGCGGCGTCCACCGCCCACGCGCTGGAGCTGGCGCAAACGGCCGAGCGCTGCGGCGCCGATGCGCTGCTGGCCGTGACCCCGTACTACCTGCGCACGACCCAGCAAGGGCTCTACGGACACTACGCCGCGCTCGCCGATCAGGTTGGACTGCCGATCGTGCTGTACAACGTTCCGGCGCGCACCGGCAACGACCTCGAGCCGGAGACGGTCGCTCGCCTGGCCCGGCGCGCGAACATCGTCGGGCTCAAGGAGGCGGTTGCCGACGAGTCGAGGGTGCGGGCGCTGATCGAGCTGCTCGGTGAGGATTTCGCGCTGTTGAGCGGGGATGACGCCTCGGCCCTGCGCTCGATGCTGGTCGGGGCCCGCGGGGTCGTTTCGGTGACCGCCAACGTGGCGCCGGCGGCGATGCAGCGCCTGACCGAGCTGGCCCGCGCCGGCGCGGCGGCCGAGGCCAAAGAGCTAGACCGGCGACTGGAGCCGCTGCATCGGGTATTGATGAGTGAGCCCAATCCGATTCCGGTCAAGAATGCCCTGGCGCGGCTGGGATTGATCGAGCCCGGAATACGCTTGCCGCTGGTCCCGGCCTCGCCGCGGCTGGCGAAGACAATCGAACAAATCCTGAGCGGCGATGTCCGTCAGCTTATCGACGCATGATGATGCGAACAAAAAACAGCGAGGAAAACTCGATGCGCTTGAAATTCCTGCTCGCCGCCGCCCTGGCCCTGTCGCTGGACGCCTGCGGCTGGCTGCCGAAACAGTCCGAGTTCGACCGGGTTGGCGAGGGCCGCTCCCTCGAAGTGCCGCCCGATCTGGATGAACCCGATACCAGCGCGGCGCTGCGTATCCCCAACGCCACCTATTCGGCGGTGCGCGGCGGCTTCGTCGACGAGCCGCAGTCGGAGCCCGCGCGGCAGCGCGCGCGCTTCATCGAGCACGAGGGTGCGCAGGCTCTGGCCCTGGATCAGGCGCTGGACGTCGCCTGGCGCCAGGTGGGCATCGCGCTGGAGCGCAACGGCCTGGACGTCGACGAGAGCAATCAGGCCGACAGGCTATACCGGGTGGTCTACGTGGACCGCAAGGCCAAGCAGGAGCGACCGGGCCGTTTCTCGCGCTGGATACTGCGGCGCAAGGGACCACCGGATCACAGCGGCACGTACCAGCTGCGCCTCAAAGCGCTGGACGAAAGCGTCACCCTGATTCAGCTTTTCGACGCCGCCGGCGGTCCGCCGCCGGCCCCGGTCAAGGATGAGGTTCTCGGCGCGCTCCGCAACAGCCTCGGCTAGTAGGCGGTGAGGGCGGAATGAGGGACGGGACGCTAGCGCTCCAGCAAGTGTCGCTTGTCCTTGACCTCTTCCCAATCTTTGGCGTCAGGCGGCGGGTCCTTGATTTCGGTAATCACCGGCCACCGCTCGGATAGTTCGGCGTTGATTTGGAGAAACGCTTCCTGGCCCTCCGGCAGGTCGTCCTCGGCGTAAATGGCCTCCACCGGGCACTCTGGTTCGCACAAGGTGCAATCGATACACTCCTCCGGGTCGATGACCAGAAAATTCGGGCCTTCATGAAAACAATCGACCGGACACACTTCGACGCAATCGGTGTACTTGCACTTGATGCAGCTCTCGGTGACGACGAACGTCATGCGTAACTCTCTCCAGCATGCTGACGCGGTTATTGTGGCAGGTTGGCTCTAGCCTTGGAAGCGTGGCGATAGACCCAATTTGCCCGCCCGCGATCCCGATTGCTAGGATTCCCAGTATCTTTAAGTAGCTGATAAACGGACAAAAACCATAAACGCGAAACTCCAGGTCATCGATCAGAGCGAACACGGCATTGGCCGCGGCAGCATCGCGCGCCCGGCGCGTCAGGTCGTCGACGAACTCAACCGGCTGGGCTACCAGGCTTATCTGGTGGGCGGGTGCGTTCGTGATCTGCTGGCCGATCTGACCCCGAAGGATTTCGACGTGGCGACCGACGCCACGCCGGAACAGGTGAAGCGGGCGTTTCGCTCGTGCCGCCTGATCGGGCGCCGCTTCCGCCTCGCCCACATCCACTTCGGGCGCGACTACATCGAGGTGGCGACCTTTCGGGGCAGCGGCAACGGCGTCGACGCCGATGACGAGCGTTTGACCAAAGAGGGACGACTGCTGGCCGACAACGTCTACGGCAGCATCGATGAGGACGCGATGCGCCGGGATTTTACGGTCAACGCGCTTTACCTCGACCTGCATCACGGCCAGATCCTGGACTACGTCAGAGGTTACCGGGACGTTCGCGACCGGACCCTGCGACTGATCGGCGATCCCGAGGCGCGGTATCGCGAGGATCCGGTGCGCCTGCTGCGCGCGGTCCGCTTTGCGGCCAAGCTCGATTTTTCGGTCGAGCCGGAATGCGAAGTTCTGATGTCCCCCCTGGGCCGTCTGTTGCGCAACATTCCACCGGCGCGCCTGTTTGAGGAGACCCTGAAACTCTTCATGAGCGGACACGCGCTGCGCTCGTTCGATCTGCTCCGCCAATATGGACTGTTCGACACCCTGTTTCCCGATTCGGCGAGCGTGCTCAACGGTGAGCACGGTGCTGCTCCGCTGCGGATGCTGCGCGCCGCGATGGCCAATACCGACGAGCGCATCGCCGCCGACAAGCCGGTCACCCCCGCGTTCATGTTTGCCACGCTGTTGTGGCCGGCAATGCACCAGCACGCGCTCAAGCTCCAGTCCCACGGGCACTCCCCCGCCGACGCCGGCCACATGGCCGCCGAGTGGGCGGTTTTTCGGCAGGTCGCGCGGATTTCGATTCCGCGCCGCTTCAGCACCCCGATGCGCGAAATCTGGCAGATTCAGCCGCGGTTCGAGAACCGGCACGGCAAGCGGGTGCATCGGCTGATGTCCCACCCGCGTTTTCGTGCGGGCTACGATTTCCTGCTGCTGCGATCACGCGAGGACGAATCGCTGGTGCCGCTCGCCAAGTGGTGGACCGAGGCCCAGCGCGATGCCGGGGACATCGTTCGAGCCAAGCCCGCACCGCGCCGCCGCCGTCGTCGTCGCCGGCGCCGCTCGAACCCCGCCGGGCCCAAGAGCTGAGCGGTGGACGCCGAGGCTTCAGGCGCCCGCGTGTTCGTCGGCCTGGGCGGCAATCTGCGCGATCCTCTGATCCAGGTCACCATGGCCCTGACCGAGCTCGAGCGGGCGACCGGGATCGCGCTGGTGGCCCGGTCGAAACCTTATCGGACCTCGCCCTGGGGGCTCCCGGAGCAGCCGGCGTTCGTCAACGCGGTGGCGGAACTGCGATCCAGGCGCGGGCCGCGGGCGCTGCTGCAAAGGTTCCGGGAAATCGAGCGCCGACTGGGCCGCGGCCACGGCGAGGCGCGCTGGGGGCCCCGGATCATCGATCT
>JBFGYD010000157.1:0-5899 GCA_041587615.1 Lysobacterales bacterium | reverse complement strand
TGGACCTCGGCCCGCGGCCGCAAGGCTATGAATGGCAAGGCGAAACTGGTAGCATAAAATGGCGTCTGAGTCTGCCCTGGCCGGACGCACGATTACCGAATTAAAAAGATACGCCAAAACCAAATGTCGACGTTCCGGGCTATTTTAGCAACCCTGGCGCTGCTGCCATCGCTGGCGCTGGCGCAGACCTTCGGGTTTGCCGTCAACTCCGACGATGCGACCGACGCCGACCAGTTGCTGCGGGTCAATCTGGCCACCGGCGCGGTGAGCTTCGTCGGACCGCTCCCGGTCGCGATGGAGGACGTCGAAGGTCTGGCTTTCGCTCCCGACGGCCGGCTGTATGCGGTTGACAATGCGACCAAGGCCGTGTTTGTGGTCAACCCCGACACCGGCAACGCCGCGCCGCTTGCGAACCGCCGGCCGAATCTCGGTTTTTCGCCCGCCGCCAGCCTCGACTTCGGCATGACCTTCACCTGCGACGGCCAGTTGCTGCTGGTGGCCGAGGAAACCCAATCCCTTTACGAGGTTGACGTGGCCAGCGGCCAGGCACGGGTCATCGGCTCGAGCGGCGGGCTCGGGCAACCCATGACCGCGATCGCGAGCTTCGCCGACCAGACCTTCGCGCTGGCCTCCGGCGGAGCGCTTTACTCGATCGACACCGTGAACGGCGACTCGACCCTGATCGGGCAGATCCAGGGGCACGAAATTACCGACGCCGGGCTCGCGTTCGACCGCGCGGGCGTGCTGTGGGCGATTCTCGACGGCTCGCGCAGCACCGGCGAGTTCTTGCCCGGGACGATTCTCAGGATCGATCCGCTGACCGCCCGCGCCATCGAGACGGCGCAGACGCGCACCGGGATCGAGAGTCTGGCGGTAACCCCGCCCAGCGGCTGCGGCCTGACCGGGGTGCCGGGATCGCGTCCAGTGCCGACCCTGGATTGGCGTGTCCTGATCGCGCTGGCCGCACTGCTGGCCCTGGTGGGCGTGGCGCGACTGCGGCGCGCGTGAGCACCCCGGCGGGAATCACGACCCGCGGATCGACACCGTCAGGCAAGCGCGGCTCACGACTGCTCGCGGCCACGCTTATGCTGTTGCCGGCGCTGTCATGGGGCGCCGGCGCCGAGCAGCTCGCGCTGAGCCAGGACGCGATCGTTGTGCTGGCTGAGATTCAGCAAATTCCGGAACAGCGCATGCCGCGCTGGCTGCTGCGAAACGCCGAGGGCATCGCGGTCGTTCCCAACGTGATCAAGGCCGGCTTTGTGGTCGGCGGCCGGCGCGGCAAAGGGCTGCTGTCGGTTCGAGCGCAGGACGGCACCTGGTCCAACCCGAGCTTCATCACGCTAACCGGCGGCAGCATCGGATTTCAGGCGGGCGTGCAGTCTTCCGACGTCGTGCTGGTCTTCAAATCCCGCCGCGGCATCGAGGATCTGGTCCGGGGCAAATTCACGCTCGGCGCCGACGCGTCGGTGGCCGCCGGTCCGGTCGGCCGCGACGCAAGCGCGGCCACCGATGTCAAACTCGAGGCCGAAGTGTACGCGTACTCCCGCAGCCGTGGGCTTTTTGCCGGGGTGGCTTTGGACGGCACCGCCCTGAACATCGACCATCGGGCTAACGAAGCGGTTTACGGCGAGGACGTGACGCCACGGCGGATTTTCGCGGGGCTCGTCGGCGCGGTCGACGACACGCTGGTCGAGTTTCGCGACCGCCTCGACGAACAGACCGCCGATTGACTTTGACCCGCGAAGGCAGAAGACTGAAACTAGTCCCAAACAGGGCACCATACGACCCGGGTCCAGAGAGGTATTCATGTTAGGCGGCATCAGCATTTGGCAGCTTCTGATCATCCTGGTGATCGTGATGCTGCTGTTTGGGACCAAGCGGCTGCGTAGCCTCGGAAGCGATCTCGGCAGCGCACTGCGCGGCTTCCGCAAGGGCTTGAGCGACGACGAGCCGGAGCGCCTCGAGGCGGACCCGCCCGAGGAGACGGCCGAACCCAGCAGCGAAAAGTCGCGCTCTTCCGAATCCTGACCGCCCGGTCCCGATGTTCGACATCGGCTTCACCGAACTGACCCTGTTGGCGGTGATCGGCCTGCTGGTTTTGGGGCCGGAACGGCTGCCCGCGGTGGCGCGCGTGGTCGGCGGTTATCTGCGCAAGGCGCGACGCACCTGGGCTACGGTGCGGGCGGAAATCGAGGCGGAGTTGTCGGCCGAGGAGATCCGGCGGTCGGTCGGCAAGCCGCTGGAGGAACTCGAAGCGCTGCGCGAATCGGCGCGCCAGCGGATCGATCTGGGCGGCGCCAGAGCCGCGCCTGACCCTCCCCAGAAAGACCCGGCGGCGGACGCTCCGGCGCCCCCCGACCCGCCCGAGTCCGACGACGGCGACACTGACGGCGATGGCGCCGGCACGCCAAAATGAGTGGCGCCGATGATCACGAACAGAGCTTCCTGAGCCATCTGGTCGAGCTGCGCCAGCGGCTCCTCAAGGCGCTCGCCGCGATCGTCCTCGTGGCCATCGTGCTGCTGCCGTTTTCCGGCAAGATCTACGCCCTGATGTCGGCCCCGCTTTTGGCTCAGCTCCCCGAGGGCTCGAGCATGGTCGCGGTGCAGATCGCCTCGCCTTTTCTGACCCCGTTCAAGATGACGCTGCTGCTTTCCGTATTCGTGGCCATTCCGGCGGTGCTGTATCAGCTCTGGGCGTTCGTCGCGCCCGGGCTCTACCCGCAGGAGAAGCGAATTACCGTGCCGGTGCTGGTGTCCGCTTGCGTGCTGTTCTATCTCGGCTGCGTGTTTGCCTATTTCGTCGTTTTTCCGCTGGCGTTTGCGTTCTTCACGGCGGCCGCGCCCGACGGGGTCGCGTTCATGCCGGACATCACCCACTATCTGGACTTCATGCTGCTGCTGTTCTTCGCGTTCGGGCTGGCGTTCGAAGTGCCGATCGTGGTCTTCATCCTGATCTCGGCCGGGGTGACGAGCCCCGAGGCGCTGGCCAAGAAGCGCCCGTACATCATCGTCGGGGCGTTCGCGGTCGGGATGCTGCTGACCCCGCCGGACGTAATTTCGCAAACCCTGCTGGCAGTGCCGATGTGGCTGCTGTACGAAGCCGGGATCGTGATCTCCAAAGTGCTGCTCAAGCCCCGCCCGGAGGAGCAGCCTTCGGACCCGGGTTCTAGCTCCTAGTCTTCGCTCTGGCCAAGGTCGGCTCACGTCGTCGGTTCCAACTAACCGTCTTCGTTCGGCGTAGGTCGGCGCCGACCTTCGTCGGACCGGAGACGCCCCCGCCAATGCCCCGGCCCGGGATCAGCCAGGCGAACGACGGAAGGCGGTTTTTTCGCAGAAAAAGAAGCCGACGGCGGGCGCCGACCTTCGTCGGACCGGAGACGCAAGCGTTAACCCGCGGCGGAAGGCGGAATCACGCGCAGCGCTTCTTCGATCGTGGTCAGTCCTGCCGCGACCTTGCGCGCGGCGGCAATTCGCAGCGGCCGCATTCCGGCGCGGTAGGCCAGGCGGGTGATCTCGAGGTTGTTCAGGTCGGCCTTGATCGCGGCGCCGAGCTCTTTTTCCAGCGTCAGCATCTCATAGATCGCGGTGCGCCCGCGGTACCCGGTTTGACGGCATTCGGTGCAGCCCACCGGCGCCTTGACGATCGGCGGTCGGGCCATTTTCCAATGATCGGCCAGCCCGCTCCAGGCATCTTCGTCAATCTCGCCGTCGGTCTTGCAGTGCGGGCACAGGGTGCGCACCAGGCGCTGCGCGACGACTCCGGTCAGCGTGCCGCGCAGCAAATAGTGCGGCACGCCGAGGTCGAGCAGACGCACGACCGCCGAGGGCGCGTCGTTGGTGTGCAGCGTCGACAGCACCAGGTGCCCGGTCAGAGAGCACTGGATTGCCATCTGGGCGGTTTCCAGGTCGCGGATTTCCCCCACCATGATGATATCCGGGTCCTGGCGTAGCAGGGTGCGCACACCGCGCGCGAAATCGACCCCGATCGACGGGTTGACCTGCATCTGGTTGAACTCGGGCGCGACCATTTCGATCGGGTCCTCGACCGTGCACACGTTGATGTCGGGCCGCGCCAGGTGCTTCAAGGTCGCGTACAGGGTTGTGGTCTTGCCGGAGCCGGTCGGCCCGGTGACGAGCACGATGCCGTGGGGACGTTCGACCATCCGCCGCCAGGCCTGCTGCTCCGAGCGGGAAAACCCGAGCTCGCCAAACGAGCGGGCGACCACGTCGGGGTCGAAGATGCGCATCACGCACTTTTCCCCGAACGCGGTCGGCATGGTCGACAGGCGCAGCTCGATTTCCTGCCCGGCCGGAGTGCGCGTCTTGATCCGGCCGTCCTGAGGTCGGCGCTTCTCGGCCACGTCCATCCGCCCCAGGATCTTGATCCGCGAGGTGACCGCGGCCATCACCGCGGTTGGCATCTGGTAGACCTCGTGCAGGTGACCGTCGATCCGGAAGCGCACGTTGCTGCGCTCGCGCCGCGGCTCGAGGTGGATGTCGGAAGCGCGCTGCTCGAATGCGAACTGCAGCAGCCAGTCGACGATGTAGACCACGTGCTGGTCGTCGGCGCTGAGCTTGCCGGCGTCGCCGAGCTCCAGCAGTTGTTCGAAATTGAGGATTTTCTCCGCGTCGCTGCGTAGCTTGGCGTCCTCGGCCAGGCGCACCGACTGGCTGACCCCATAAAACTCGAGCTGGTAGCGGTTGATGTCGAGCGGACTGGCCACGACCACGCGGATCTCGCGCCGGAGCAGGGGCTTCAAATCGGCCACCCAACTCAGATCGAACGGCTCCGAGGTCGCGATCAACACCCGGCGAGCGCTGACTTCCAGCGGCAAAATCCGGTATTGCCCGGCGTAGGCCTGGGACACGACCTGGGTGACCGTGTCCACGTCGACCTTCATTGGGTCGATGTCGTAGTGCGGCAGGCCGGCCTGCTCGGCCAGCCAGCGGGTCAGCGAGCTGAGGCTGATGGTCCGGTCCGGGTGCGAGGCGCGGGGGATTTTCTGGTTCGCCACCGCGACCAGCGGGTGGAGCGCGACCCGGGAGCCGGCGGCCGCCGCATGGCGAATGGTTTGGGCATCGGTCGGGGTCAGCCAGCCGTCCTCGGTCAGCGCGGCCAGGACCGACTCCAGCTTGAGCCGGTGACCGTTTTCGAAGCGCCGCGGGCGGGAGGCCGCGGGCTTCACCTGATCGCTGCTGATGGCCAAGCGTTCGACTCCCCGTCGCCAAACCTGCGAACAGTATACCCGGCGCCGAAGAGCCGGCGGGTGCAAATTGCCCGGCAATGGCTATACTCACTCGGTTTTGAGCCCCCGTGGCTTGAGCCCGCATATTGCATGAGTTTCACTCGGCGTCGTTTATTTACTGAGCCGGATCAATGGATTACTTGAATACTGAGAGTTTGGTGCAATATGCAAACTGTGTCGCTGCCGGTTTGTCGCCGGATTGCACGGCGGGGGCGACGGCAACGCCAGGCCGCTTCTTCGCCTGCGGCGAAACCGTAACCTGGCTTATGCCTGCCCTCTCGCCCACTCGTCGCGAAGGCCAGGCGCGCATGGCGGTTTTCGGCTTGCCGAAAGAAGCCTTGCGCGATCGGCCGCTACGCGTCCGCCGACAATTCCGGCAACTCATGCAATCTGCGGGCTAGACGATGGAAAACGCTCCGACGTTTCAGGAATTCATCAAGCTCCTGGACGACTACTGGTCGGCCCAGGGTTGCGTGCTGGTGCAGCCGCTGGACACCGAGGTGGGCGCCGGCACCTTTCACCCGGCGACCTTTCTGCGCGCGATCGGGCCCGAGCCCTGGTCCTCGGCCTACGTCCAGCCTTGCCGCCGGCCGACCGACGGTCGGTATGGTGAAAATCCGAACCGGCTGCAGCACTACTACCAGTACCAGGTG
>JBFGYD010000156.1:0-5957 GCA_041587615.1 Lysobacterales bacterium | reverse complement strand
GCGTCCGTGGCCGTTGGAGCGCAGACGTCCCTCGATCGGAATTCGCGACATCAGGAAGTCTTTCAGGATCCCGTCTTCGATCACCGTGACCCGTCGCGCAACCACGCCCTCGTCGTCAACCGCGTAGCTGCCCAGCAGCGCGGTGCCGGCGAACGAGTCGACGGTGGGGTCGAAGTAAACCCTAAATCCGGCCGGCAGGATGCGCTCGCCCAGTTTGCGCTTGAAAGTCTGTGAGTCCTCCTCCCGGCGCAGGCGATGGCCCTCGACTCGATGGCCGAGCAGTTCGTGGAAAAAAACCGCGCTGGCGCGGCCCTCCAGCAACACCGGGCCCTGATAAGCCGTGACAATCGGGGCCGAGCGCAGGTTTTCGGCCTGGGAGATCAGTTTGTCGATGCGGGCCTCTACGACCGCATCCGACGGCAGCCCGGCGGGGTCGCGGGCCAGATAGGTGTAACTCAAGGGCAGTTCCATGCCGTCGTCTGCCTTGGTGACGGCCTCGATGTGCAGCCTGAAGACGCGATCGAGCTTGCGCACCCGCGTGCCCTCCGTGTTGACGAAGCGCAGCACGTTGCGCGAGGCGCCGAGCGAGACTCTGCCGACCAGGATGCGCGCGCTGCCGGCAAACCGGCGGCTGTAGCGGCGCAGCTTGTCCTTCCACAGCCAGGTCTCGAATTCGAGCGGCCGGTCGGGCTCCAACTGCACGACCGGTTCCTCGCGGGAGAAATCGGGCGCGGTGTCTTCTTCTTCGACCTTGACCACGGTGTTGGACTCCACCTTGGTCAGGTGGTCGAGCGCTTGCTGGTAAACCCGATCGGTGGCCTGCCAGATCAGTAGCCGAATCGCCGCGGGCTCGTCGGTCATCGGCAGGTCCGACCAGTTGTGGCGGTAATTGATCCCCCAGCGCATTCCGTCGCTACGCAGCGCGTGGGTGTTATCGCGCTGGTAGCTGCCGGTCCGCGCCTCGACGAACAGCCGGCGGCGGCGATCGGCCGACTCCCGGGTCAATGACCCGAAGCTGGCGCTCAAGTCGTGCGATTCGCGATCGATGACCCGGTAGGCCAGAAAGTAGGCTGGGGTCTGGGCCTGCGCCAGCAGCCGATAGGAACGATCCAGCTCCGCGCCCATGACCGCGAGCAACGGATCCTCGTCGGCCCTCGCCGCGCCTGCCAGGCAGAGCAACGCAAGCCACGGCAGCAGTCTCGAGCCGACCTTCATCGCGTTATTGTAGCCTCATGCGAGCAGCGAGCGTCCAGCAGCGAAGCCCTGAATTCAGAGCCTCCGGCGGCGGCATTGGTTCCCGCCGGCGCGGCGATCTGCAAGAATGCGCCCGCGCGCCGGCCCGTCGAGCGCGCCGTTTTTGTCAGGGAGCGGGGACCAAATGCTGGTAACCGATCGATTCACCTTTGCCCATATTCCCAAGACCGGCGGGGAATTCCTGCAGCGCGTCATCGGGAGGCATTTTCCGGTGCGGCAAGCGTTTCTGGGCGATCACAGCCATACCGCCATCGATTCAGTGCGGCCCGAATGGCGCGACCAGCCGGTGTTCGCGCTGGTGCGCAATCCCTGGTCCTGGTACGTGTCGTGGTACACGTTCTGCAAGGCCCTCGGCGACAATTCGCAGTTCAACCGCAACTTCGTACCCGGCGCGCAGTCGTTCAAGCGCACGATCGCCGGTCTATTGCGCCCCAATCACGGTAGTCCCGACATCGATACTTTCATGCGCGAGCACAACATCGGCCTGCTCGAGATGCACCGTTTTCACGTGCTGTGCCAAGGCGTGGACCGTTACGACGCCACCTGCGGGCGGATGGAGCACCTGGCGACCGATCTCATCCGCTTTCTGGACGCTCGCCAAATCCCCTACCCGTCAGAGCTGCCCGACGATCTGGCCGGCGAGCCCACCAACACGACTCGCCACGAGCATTACGCCACCTACTACGACGAGGAACTCAGGGACCTGGTGGCGGACAAGGAACGGCGCATCATCACCGAGTTCGGATACCGGTTCGAATCTGCATCAGCGCGATGATTCAGTTGGCCTTATAGTCCGCCACTGTTCGCGGGCACCCGATATAATGAGCGCCCCCGTTGGAGGCAGGCGTGGCGGCAGCAAAAATCGGATTCGTATCGCTCGGGTGCCCCAAGGCGCTGGTGGACTCCGAGCGGATCCTGACCCAGTTGCGCCTGGACGGCTACGAGATTTCCCCGAGCTACGCCGGGGCCGACTTGGTCGTGGTCAACACCTGTGGCTTCATCGATGCGGCCAAGGCGGAGTCGCTGGAGGCGATCGGGGAAGCGCTGGAGGAAAACGGACGGGTCATTGTGACCGGATGTCTGGGCGCGCGCGCGGAGGACATCCTCAGCGTTCACCCGAGGGTGCTGAGCGTGACCGGGCCGCAGCAGTATGAACAGGTCGTGGCCGCCGTCCACGAGCACGCGCCGCCGCCGGCGCGCGACCCGTTCGTCGATTTGGTCCCGGCGCAAGGGGTCAAACTGACCCCGCGCCACTACGCGTATCTGAAGATCGCCGAGGGCTGCAACCACCGCTGCACGTTCTGCATCATTCCGTCGATGCGCGGGCGGCTGGTCAGCCGGCCGATCACGGAGGTGTTGGCCGAGGCCGCCCGACTCGCTCGTGCCGGCGTGCGCGAGCTGCTGGTAATCTCCCAGGACACCAGCGCCTACGGGGTCGATCTGAAATACCGCGGCGGCGTCTGGCGCGGTGACGCTTACCAGACCCGGTTGCTCGACCTGTGCCGGGGCCTGGGTGATTTGGGCATCTGGGTGCGGCTGCACTACGTCTATCCGTACCCGCACGTCGACGAGATCATCCCACTGATGGCCGAAGGCCGCATTCTGCCCTACCTGGACGTGCCGTTTCAGCACGGCAGCCCGACGATTCTGAAAAGGATGAAGCGGCCCGCTGCCGCGGCGGATACGCTCGAGCGGATTAGGCGCTGGCGCGAAATCTGTCCCGACCTGACGCTTCGCAGCACGTTCATCGTCGGCTTCCCGGGCGAAACCGAGGCCGACTTCGACCAACTCCTCGAGTTCCTCGACCTGGCGCAGCTCGACCGGGTCGGATGCTTTCAGTACAGCCCGGTCGCGGGCGCCCGCGCCAACGAATTGGACGAGCCGGTGCCCGACGAGGTCAAGCGCGAGCGCTGGGAACGCTTCATGGCGGCTCAGCAGCGCATCAGCGCGGCGCGCCTGAGAAGCAAAGTCGGTCGTCAGATCGAGGTCATCGTTGACCGGGCCGACGCGGGCGGCGGGGTCGGCCGGAGCTGGGCCGATGCTCCCGAAATTGATGGTCTGGTGCATCTGAGCGCGGACCGCACGCTGGTTCCGGGCGAGCTGGTCGAGGCCACGGTGACCAACGCCGACGAATACGACCTTCGGGCCCGGGTGTCTTGAGCGACGGTCTGTCGAATCCGAGCCAGCTGCTCGAGCGCAGCGGCGCGCGGCTTGAAACCGGTTCTCTGCTGCTGCTCAACCCGCCGCCGGACGGAATTTACACGCGACTGGCAGGCGCCAGCGCGGTCACGCTGGACTGGAGTGACTATCGGATTCTCAGGTCGCAGGGAAGCGACGCCCGATTTGGGCTGGAGGCGGCCGCGTCGGCGGAAGGATTCAGCCAGGTCGTGATCTTCCTGACCAAAGCCAAGGCCCGAACCCGCATGCTGCTGGACTTCGCGGCCACGGCGGCCGCCGGCGGCTCGGTGTGGCTGGTGGGCGAAAAAAAAGCCGGCATCGGCTCGGTGGTGCGACTGCTGGCTGAGGCGGTCGGACCTCCGGTGAAGCTGGACGCGGCCCGCCACTGCATGCTGTTCGAGGCACGCAACGCAAGCCACCAGCCGCGGCCGTTTGCGCTCGAACCCTACTGGCGGATCGACCGCTGGCAGCTGGATGAGCAGGAATTAGCGGTGGCCAGCCTCCCGGGCGTGTTCAGCCACGGCGAACTCGACCCGGGCACGCGGCTACTGCTGGCGCACCTGCAAATCGAGAACCAGCGCGAGGCGCTCGATTTCGGTAGCGGCTGCGGCATCGTCAGCGCACTACTGGGGCGCCAGGGGGCGCGGGTGACCGCGATCGATTCGGACGCGCTGGCGCTGGCGGCCACGACCAGGACCCTGGCTCTGAACGCGGTCCTCGAAGCCAAGGTGATCGCGGCCGATCGCCTGTCTCAGCTCCCCGGCCGATTCGACCTGATCGTTTCCAACCCGCCCTTTCATCAAGGCACCCGGACCGCCACCGCCACCGCCCACGCGCTGATACGAAAGGCCCCCGAGCGTTTGCGGCCCGGTGGCCGCCTGCTGCTGGTCGCCAACGCGTTTCTGGATTATCCGCGGGTCCTGACCGCCGCGTTCGGCGGCTACCAGGTGATCGCACAGGACAACCGTTATCGGGTCTACGAAGCCCGCTCGCGAACCCGTCGGCCGTGTTAAGCTAGGAGCATGAAGAACGCGATTTCCGCGACCTTTCGCCGCTCTCTGGCGGCCGGTTTGCTGATCCTCGGTGGCCTCCTCGTTGCGCAGGAATCAAGCCAGGTCTCAGTCATGCGGATCAAGGGCGCCATCGGCCCGGCGACCACCGACTACCTGGTGCGCGGGCTGGCCGACGCCGAGGCCGCCGGCGACCAGGCGGTGGTGATCCTGATCGACACCCCGGGCGGCCTGGATGCAGCCACCCGGGACATCAATCAGGCGATCCTTGGGGCTCGGATTCCGGTCATTACCTACGTTTCGCCCGAGGGCGCGCGCGCGGCCAGCGCCGGTACCTACATCCTCTACGCATCGCACGTTGCGGCGATGGCGCCGGCCACCAACCTGGGGGCGGCTACGCCGGTGCAGATCATCGGCGGCGGTCAGCCCGAAAAGCCCGCCCCTGAACAGGAGGGAGGCGAAGAGGGCGACGGAGGCGAGGAAGGCAAGGAGACTTCCAAACCGAGCCCCTCCCCCGGCGAAGCGATGAGCAAAAAGGCGATCAACGATTCGGTCGCCTACATCCGCGGGCTGGCCGAAAAGCGCGGTCGCAACGCCGACTGGGCGGAGGAGGCAGTGCGCGAAGCCGCCAGCCTGAGCGCCTCGAAGGCGCTCGAGGCCAACGTGATCGATCTGATCGCCGATTCGCTGGACGACCTGCTGGTCCAGCTCGACGGTCGCGAGGTCGAAGTCGGCAGCCGCACCGTGACCCTGAACACCGCGGACGCGCCCGTGCGCATGCTCGAGCCCGACTGGCGCAACCAGCTCCTGGCCAAGATCACCGATCCCACGGTGGCCTATCTGTTGTTCATCATCGGGCTTTACGGGCTCCTGCTGGAGGGCTATAACCCGGGCGTGCTGGTGCCGGGTATCGTCGGCGGGATCGCGCTGATCCTGGCTCTGTACGCTTTTCAAGTGCTGCCGATCAACTACGCCGGAGTGGCCCTGATTCTGCTGGGCTTAGGACTGATCGTGGCGGAGGCTTTCGCCCCCAGTTTCGGGATCCTCGGTATCGGCGGCATCGTCGCGCTGGTCATCGGCTCAATCATCCTGATCGATGCAGACCTGCCCGGTTTCGGCGTGTCCCGCAGTCTGATCGCCGGCATCGCCGCGGTCTCGGGGCTGGCCTTTTTGGGCATCACCATGGCCGCGGTCAAGGCCCGGCGACGCCCGCTGGTCTCGGGCATGCAGACGGTCTTTGGAATGACGGGAGAGGTCATGGACGCCCACGGCCGGATTCACATTGCCGGCGAAGACTGGCTGACCAGCAGCGATGAACCGCTGGCGCCCGGCGACAAGGTGGAGGTGACCGGCGCCGAAGGGTTGGTGCTAAAGGTACGCAAGATCGGGCCTTAGCGCCCGCTAGTAAAGGAGATTGATATGGGCGGTTTCACCGGTATCGTGCTCGGCGCCATCGCGCTGTTGATCATCAGCTCGCTCAAGATCCTGCGCGAATACCAGCGCGGGGTCGTGTTC
>JBFGYD010000155.1:0-5967 GCA_041587615.1 Lysobacterales bacterium | reverse complement strand
GGCCGCCTCGTCGCCGGCGGCCAGGCGCGCGTACAGTTCCTCGTCTCTCGGCATGCGCAATGCTTCGACTCGTTCGCCCGCAACCGTTGCGCGCGATGAATAACTCTAAGACGTCGGCGGGCGGCAAAAGGTCACAGCGAGCACCGCCCGGCGCAACTCATGCCATATGCGGGCTAGGAGGGGCTCAGGTGGGGCTGCTGGTGAGGGCCGTTTTCGATCCGGCTGCGAATCTGCTGCACGAGCTTGGGCGGGACGTCGATCAGTGCCGCCACCCTCTGGACTAGGTTCTCCTCCAAACTGTGGAGTTCGCCGTCGGCATAGGCGACCCGCCACAGGTCTTCGATCAGCGTGATTTTCTGGGCCCGGGTCGAATGTTCCTGAATCAGGCTGGTATAGATCTGCAGCGATACCGCGCACGCCGATTCGGTCTCCGCGGCGAGCACCAACTCGCGGGTTTCCTCGGGGCTCAGCGAAAACGCGGTCTTGATCGAGCGGGCGATCGATTCCCGCTCGGTCGGCATGACCTTGAAATCGGCCCGACACATCTCCAGCAGCAGCGCGCCGGTTGCCAGGCGCAACTGATGCTCGACGTCGCTGGACAGGGGCGCGTTTTCAGGCTCCAGGGCCGCGCGAATTTTTTCCCAGACGTTCACGTCCGAAACCACGCTCGGAATCTACCCGGGGATTCGTACTCTAGCAGACGCGGCGCCGTGGACCCAAGCCGCCGCGGACAGCGGAAAGGCTTCTGAGCAAAATTATCCAGTTCTTGCCAGGTGGCCAAGCGGTCTACCCACCGGTTCCAAATCACCGCTATTTGTGACACCGTCTCGGTAGCTTATGGAAGGGCGAGTTTCGCTGAGGTCCGAAGTCACTCGGCTTCGCGACGCCGGCCATGATGTCCGGCAATCGTGTCTTCATCTAGGCGAAGGACGCGAGCTGCATTGTCGTAAAGGATGCCGGCCTTCTCCAGCTCGGTCAGATAGTCTCGCCTGCAATCTAGCCGGTTTCAGCCCCGGCCTTGATCTGGGCCGAATACCCTACCTTACCGCTCCCGCGGCCATCGACCGTTGCCCGGATCCGCGGGCTAGCGACCCCGAGTCAGGGCCCCGAGCACGCCGCGCAGCAGCGAGCGTCCAAGCTGGGTTCCGATGCTGCGCGCGGCGGACTTGACGGTCGCTTCCCAGACCGATTGTCGCCCCGATCGGCGGCGCTTGGCGGGGGCCCGGGCCCGGGAAGCGGCGGCCTCCTCTCGGATTCTGGCCTCTTCCGCATCACGGGCTTTGGACTCGGCCCGCCGGTTCAGGATCTCGAACGCCGATTCGCGATCGAGCGTTTCATCGTAGCGCTTGCCGACCGGGCTGCCCGCGCGCACCCCTGCACGCTCGGCGTCGGTCAGCGGACCCATCCGGGAGCGCGGCGGGGCGATCAGGCAGCGGTCGACCATGCTCGGGACGCCGCCGTCCATCAGGGTCGAGACCAGCGCTTCGCCGACTCCGAGCTGGGTCAGGGCCTGCTCGACGTCCAGCTTGGGGTTCTGAACGAAGGTCTCGGCCGCCGCGCGCACCACCCTCTGGTCGCGCGGGGTGAACGCGCGTAGCGCGTGCTGGATCCGGTTGCCCAGCTGGCCGAGCACGTCGTCGGGCACGTCGCGCGGGTTTTGGGTGCAGAAATAGATGCCCACTCCCTTGGACCGGATCAGGCGTACGACCTGCTCGACCTGTTCGAGCAGCGCCTTCGGCGGATCGTCGAACAGCAGGTGGGCTTCGTCGAAGAAAAACACCAGCCGCGGGCGGTCCAGGTCGCCCATCTCCGGCAGCTCCTCGAACAGCTCGGCCATCAGCCACAGCAGGAAGGTCGTATACAGGCGTGGGTTCTGGATCAGCTTGCGCGCATCCAGGACGTTGATGACGCCGCGACCGCTCGAGTCCTGGCGCATCAGGTCCTCGAGTTCGAGCGCCGATTCGCCGAAGAAAAGATCGCCCCCCGCCCGTTCCAGGGTCAGGAGCCGCCGCTGGATGGCGCCGATCGAGGCGCTGGTGACGTGTCCATAACGCAACGAGATTTCGCGCGCCTGACCGCCGACAAAGTTGAGCATCGAGCGAAGGTCTTTGAGATCGAGCAGCAGCAGGCCTTCGTCGTCGGCGACGCTGAAAACGACGTTGAGCACCCCTTCCTGGGTGTCGTTCAGCTCGAGCAGCCGGGACAGCAGCAGCGGCCCGACCTCGCTGACGGTGGTTCGCAGCGGGTGGCCAGCGGCCTGGTAGAGGTCCCAGAACACCAGTGGCGAGGGTTCGTTGACGTAATCGTCCAGACCGAGCTTGGTGACCCGCTTGGCAACCCCCTTGCTGGTTTTTCCGGGCACCCCCAGGCCGCTGAGGTCGCCCTTGACGTCGGCCAGGAAGACGGGCACGCCGAGGCGCGAGAATCCCTCTGCCAGGACTTGCAGGGTGACCGTCTTGCCGGTGCCGGTGGCCCCGGCGATCAGGCCGTGCCGATTGGCGTAGTGGCCCAGGATCACGGCGTCGCGGTCGCCACCGCCGAATCGGACTCGGGGCTCGGTCGTCATCCCTCGCCCCGGTGTCGCATCAGTTCCATACCGGACAGTTTAACCCGCGCGGCTTATCGCTTGAACAGCCCGCCCAGTAGCCCGCTGCCGCGGGACAGCAGGTCGCTCATGTCCACGTCGCCGTCGCCGTCGGCGTCCAGCAACTTGTCCACCAGTCCGAAACCCGTGCCCTTCGCTTCCGCGCGCTGCCGCTCCTGACCGAGCATTTCACCCAGATTCCCGACTCCGGGCTGCTGCCGGCGTGCTTTGCCGACCGCCCCCATCACCATCGGTCCGAGGGTGGCGAGCAGCTTGCCCATCGAGCCGGCGTCAAGCCCGGACGCCCGACCGAGCTGCTGCTCGACCGCGCCACGGCGGTTGCCGAACACGTGTCCGACCATGCGCTCGTCGCGATCCGAAACCGAGCCGCCGAGGAAGCCGCCGAGGTTGTCCAGGATCGAGCCGTCGTGGTCGCGGTCGATCGCTTTTTCGAGACCGCTGGCGCGGCTTGAGGACTGCGCGTTGCGCGCCAATTGGCCCAGGATGACCGGCAGGGCGGCCTGGATCGCGGTGTTTGTTTTGCCCTCGTCGGCACCGATCCGGCGCCCGATCTGGTTGATCTTGCCGGCGTCGAGCTGACCGGCAATCAGGTCTAGAATTCCACTCATGTTGATCTCCTCGGTGACCCCGGGCGGCGCCCGCGGCGATGTGTTTGCGATCCCCTGGTCGCCGCGATTTGCTTCCAGCGGCGAATGGATCTCGAGTCGGCAGCGACTATGAGAGAATGACCCCCCGATGTCAAAATCCTGACGTTAAAGACTGTGAAGTGGAGTGATTGTGCGATGAAAGCGGATTCTCTAATCAATCGGCTCCGGCGGGCACTGCCGCTGGCCACGGTACTGCTGTTGGGCCTCGCCGGCGGATGCGCGACCAATCCGGTCACCGGTCGCAGCGAGATTACGCTGATTTCCGAAGCCCAGGAGCGACAGATCGGCGCCGAGCAATACACGCCCAGCCGGCAGATGCAGGGCGGCGACTACGTGACCGATCCGGCGCTGGTCGCGTACGTGCAGGAAGTGGGGAACGCGCTGGCGGCCCACAGCGACCGGGAGCTGGACTACGAGTTCAGCGTGCTCAATAACTCCGTGCCCAACGCCTGGGCGCTGCCTGGCGGCAAGATCGCGATCAACCGGGGCCTGCTGCTGGAAATGAACACCGAGTCGGAGTTGGCCGCCGTGCTCGGTCATGAGGTGGTCCATGCTGCGGCCCGGCACGGCGCGAAGGGGGTCGAGCGGGGCCTGCTGCTGCAGGGCGCCGTGGTGGCGACCGCGGTGGCGTCCCGGAACAGCGACTACAGCCAGTACGCGGTCGGCGCGGCGTCGCTGGCGGCGCAACTCCTGAACCAGCGCTACGGGCGCGGCGCGGAGCTGGAATCGGACCACTACGGCATGGTCTACATGGCCCGCGCCGGCTACGATCCGCAGGGCGCTGTGGACCTGCAGAAGACCTTCGTGCGGCTGTCCGAGGGGCGTCGCACGGATTGGTTGAGCGGGCTGTTTGCCTCGCATCCGCCCTCGCAAGAGCGGGTCGAAAAGAATTTGGAGACGGCCGCCGAATTGCCCTCGGGAGGCAAGGTCGGGGCGCAGGAGTACGAGCGCGCGATTGCCCGCCTCAAAGCTACCAAACCGGCCTACGACGCCCATGACGAGGGCCGCAAGGCGCTGGCGGAAGGCAAGCCGGTCGAAGCGCTCCGGCTGGCCGATCAGGCCATCGCCAAAGAGCCCGAAGAGGCCTTATTCTACGGGCTCAAGGGAGACGTCGAGTTCGCGCGCGACAATTACCGCGCGGCGGTGGGCCATTATTCAGAGGCGCTGCGCCGCAACAACGCGTATTTCAAGTACTACCTGGGCAGGGGCGAGTCCTATCGCCGCCTGAACCGACCTGATCTGGCTGAGCGGGACCTGAAGGCGAGCGCCCAGCTATTGCCCACCGCGGACGCGCTGAACGGCCTCGGTGCGCTAGCGGAGCGGCGAGGCAATCTGAACCAGGCGATCGGTTATTACGAATCCGCGGCTGAATCCAATACCCCCGCGGGCCGTCAATCGGCGGAGCGTTTGGTGCGCTTGGACCTGGCACGCCGCCCGGACCGCTACGTCGCGCTGCAGTCTCGGGTGGACCAGAATGGACGGGTGTTCGTCGAACTCGGCAATCGCACCTCGGTGCCGTTGGCCGGCATCGCGGTCGAGTTCGCCTATCAGGATGCGCAGGGGCAGACGCGTGTTGAGCGGCGTGTTTACCGCGGCGTCATCGAGCCAGGGCAGGCCGCGCTGCTGGCCATCGGGGGGCCGCAATACGCCAGCGTTCTCAACACGGCGCGGTTCTCCGTGGTCGGCGCCCGCGTCGCCCGCAACTAGAAAAGACAATCAACGCATAGACGCCGGGGCGCGGGGCCGCAGCACCCCGCTGCCGGCCCATCACTGACGGGCCCGGTTGGTTTCCATCACATCCTGACTTCTTTGCGCCTCCGCGCCTTTGCGTTTCTTCCTGTATGGTCATGGGGCGTCAGCAGTTCGGAACCTTGATCGTCTTGCCGGCGCGGATCAGGTAGCGCGGCGGGCGGATGTTGTTGATCGCCGCGATTTCGCGCATCGACATGCAGCGATGGCGCTGGGCGATGCGGCCCATCGTATCGCCGCGCTGCACGACATAGGGGAGCAAATCCTCCGAATCTTCGTAGCTGGCCTCGTGCAGTTCTGCTGCCAGCGCGATCAGCTCGTCGTCGACGCAGTCCCGCTCGAACGCGGTCGCCAGCGCCGCAGGGGCGTTGACCTTCTGGCCTGCCGGGATCCGGTCGCCGGGTTTGACGTCCGGGTTCAGGTTGCGCAGGGTGCGAAACCAGCCGTTGGACTGGTCGCGGTTGCCCAGGCAAACGGCGAGTTCGCCCAGCGACATCTCACGCGGCAGTTCGATGAAGGTTCGCTCGGTTTCGTATTTGGGCCACTCCAGGCGGTATTGCTCCGGATGCAGATAAAGCCAGGCGGCGGCCAGCACCTTGGGTACGTAGTCGCGCGTGTCGCGCGGCAGCGCGTAATAGAACTCGGAGGACCAGAAGTCGGCGCCGCGAAGGCGGCGATTGAGCCGTTTGAGCCGGTTTTCTCCGGAGTTGTAGGCAGCCAGCACTTTCTCCAGGCTGTTGTCCAACTCTCGAAACTGATCGTTGAGGTAGTTGACGCTGGCCTGAGCCGCCAGTTCGGGGTCGAGGCGCTGATCGAATCCGTCGGCACTCTTCAGTCCGTAGCGGCGCCCGGTGGCGCGCATGAACTGCAGCGGTCCGGCCGCACCGACCCGCGAATAAGCGTGCACTTTGCCGCCGGATTCCACTGCCATGATCCCGAACAACAGCGCTTCGGGCACGCCCGCGG
>JBFGYD010000154.1:0-5977 GCA_041587615.1 Lysobacterales bacterium | reverse complement strand
GCGGCCGCGCTCGGGCGATAGCCCCATTCTACGAACTGGGCCAATGGATAGCTCGGCTTCAACGGCAGCCGCTCCAGCTCCCGCGCGCCGTCGGCGCGGGTCGCCGGACTGGCCACCGGCTGGCCGGGGCGCCAGCCGTGGCGGCGAAAATAATTGGCGACGCTGGCGATGGCGTCGGGGCGCGAGCGCCACAAATCGCGCCGCCCGTCGGCGTCGAAGTCCACCGCGTAGCTGCGGTAGCTCGACGAAATGAACTGACCCAGGCCCATGGCGCCGGCGTATGATCCCTTCAGTTCGTCCAGCGGCAGCGACTCTTCCGTCCCCAGCAGCAGAAACTGTTCCAGCTCGGAACGGAAAAAGCTGGCCCGCGGGGGATAGTGAAAGGCCAGCGTCGCGAGCGCGTCCAGCACCCGGTAGCGACCGGTGATACGACCGTAATTGGTCTCCACCCCGATGATTGCGACCACCACCGCCGGCGGCACTCCAAACTGCGCCTCGACTTGTGCGAGCAGCTCGCTGTTTTCGTCCCAGAACTTAATGCCGTCGCGAATCCGCGCCGGGGTGACGAAGATCGGTCGGTACTCGTGCCACGGTTTGGCCTCGGCCGGCCGCGTGATCGCGTCGATGATGTCCTGGCGGCGCTCGGCCGTGGCCAGCAGCGCACTGACCGACCCGGCCGACAGGCCGTGCCGTTGCGCGACTTCCTCGACGAAGGCCGCGCTTCCCGGATGGCGGCCTTCCAGCTCAGCGATGGCGCTGATGGTCAAGGCCAGGGACCAAAGGATGGGGAGGAAATTCATCGGGGCACTCCTTGTCCGCCTAAAAATCGGCGATGGCTGTATACCGACATGATTACGCCGAACGACGCCAGCAGGCTGACCAGCGACGTGCCGCCGTAGCTTACCAGCGGCAGCGGCACTCCGACCACCGGCAGCAGGCCGCTGATCATGCCGCCGTTGACCACCACGTACACGCAGAACGTCAGGATCAGGCTGCCGGCCAGCAGCCGGCAGTAGCTGTCCTTGGCATGGGTCGCGATCGACAGGCCGCGACCGATGATATACAGGTACAAAGCGAGCAGGCAAAGCACCCCCAGCAGGCCGAACTCTTCGGCGTACACGGCGAGAATGAAATCGGTGGAGCGCTCGGGCAGGAACTCCAGGTGGGCCTGGGTACCATTGAGCCAGCCCTTGCCGTACAGGCCGCCGGACCCGACCGCGATCTTCGACTGGATGATGTTCCAGCCGGTGCCTAGCGGATCGGACTCCGGATTGAACAGCATCAGAATCCGGTTTTTTTGATACTCGTGCATGAAGTGCCACAAAACCGGCGCCAGCCCCGCCACGCCCAGCACCAGGGTGCCGATCAGGCGCCAGCTCATGCCGGCCAGAAACAGCACTAACAGGCCGCTGACCGCGACCACCACCGCGGTGCCCAAATCGGGCTGGCGCGCAATCAGCAGCGTCGGCACCGCGATCATGACCAGGCACAGCAGAATGTCTTTCACGGTCGGCGGCAGGACCCGGCCGTGCAGATACCAGGCAAGCATCATCGGCAGCGCCAGCTTGAGCAGTTCCGCCGGCTGAAAGCGCACCAGCCCTAAGTCCAGCCAGCGCTGCGCGCCGCGACCCTCTCCCAGGACCGCGACCAGCACCAGCAGCAGCACGCCGAGCACGTACAGGGCCGGGGTCCAGTTTCGCATCTGCTGCGGGGGAATGCGGGCGATGATCAGCAGCGCCGCCAAGCCCAGTCCCAAACGCACCCCTTGCTTGGCGATCGCGGCCGTCTCGCTGCCGGAGGCCGAGTATAGAATCAGCAAACCCAGCGCGGCGCACACCATCAGCGCCGCGAGCAGCCCGGGATCCACCATCGGCCGGCCCAGGAAATACTTGATCGCGGCAAGCGGCAGCGGCAGGCGCCCGGCGCGGATCACGATCCCTCCTCCCCCAAGCCGAGCCAGGCGTCGATCACCTGGCGCGCCATCGGCGCCGCCACCGTCGCGCCGCCACCGCCGTGCTCGGCGACCACGACGACCGCGACGCGCGGGCGTTCGACCGGCGCGAAGCCGATGAACAGCGCGTGGTGGCGCAGGTGTTTGGGCATCTCGTCCTCCTCGCGCTCATCGTCGTCGTCCAGCGCATAGACCTGGGCCGTGCCGGTCTTGCCGGCGATGCGGTAGGGCGGGTTGTCCGTTGCGATCTGGCGAGCGGTGCCGCGCGGCCCGTGCACGACCTGCGCCATGCCGGCCACGACCGCTTCCCAGTGATCGGCGCTCGCGATCGGGATGTCGGTCGGTTCGAACGCCGGCCGGGTGACCTCGCCGCTGGCGCCGTCGGTGCTCTTGTTCAGCAGATGAACGGGCGGCACCCGGCCGCGCGCGGCGATGGTGGCCGCGGCCCGGGCCAGCTGCAGCGGAGTGGCCACGGTGAAGCCCTGGCCGATCCCGGTGATCACGGTCTCGCCCGGGTACCACGGCAGATGGTGGGTGGCCCGTTTCCACTGGCGCGAGGGCAGGATGCCGGCCGCCTCGCCGTGCAGGTCGATCCCGGTGCGCGTACCGAACCCGAACTGGGCCAGGTAGTCGTGAAGGTCGTCGATCCCAAGCTCGTAGGCCAACTGATAGAAGAACACGTTGACCGACTGGGCGATCGCCTGGACCACGTCGACCCGGCCGTGTCCCTCCCGCTTCCAGTCCCGGTAGCGGTGGGACTGCCCCGGAAGCTGGAAATAGCCGCGCGAAAAAACCGTATGGTCGAGCGGGATCACGCCGAGTTCCAGGCCCGCCAGCGCGATGTACGGCTTCAGCGTGGAACCGGGTTCATAACCGCCCTGCAGCGCCCGATTGAACAGCGGGCGCTCGGGCGAATTCAGCAGCGCCCGGTATTCGGCTACCTCCATGCCGTTGGCGAAACGGTTGGGATCGTAGCTCGGCGCGCTGACCAGCGCGAGCACCTCGCCCGTTGCCGGCTCGATCGCCACAATGGCGCCGGTGGACTCGCCCAGCGCCGCGGCCGCGATCGACTGCAGCTCCGCGTCGATGGTCAGATAGAGGTCGTCGCCGGCCACCGGCGGGGTCCGTTCGATCGTACCCAGCACCCGCCCCTGGACGTTGATTTCGACTCGCTCGTGACCGACCCGGCCGTGCAGTTCGCGCTCGTAGTAGCGTTCGATGCCGGTCTTGCCGATGTGCGTCGTGGCGCCGTACTCGCTGGCGTCGACCTGGCGCAAGTCCTCCGCATCGAGCTGGCGCACGTAGCCCAGGACGTGTGCGAATTCGGGTCCCAGCGGATAGACCCGGGTCTGATAGGGCACGATGTCGACCCCGGGAAACCGGTGCCGGTCGACCGCGAATCGGGCCGCTTCGGTTTCACTCAGGCGCAGCCTGATCACGACCCCCTGAAACGACTGGCGGGCCTCCTTGAGCTTGAAGAAACGCTCCCGGTCCTCGGCCGAGATGCTGATCAGCGCGCCCAGTTCATCCAGCGTGCGGTCGATGTCTTCGACCTGCTCCGGAATCAGCTCCAGCCGGTAGGCCGGCCGGTTGTCGGCCAGAATTCGCCCGTGGCGGTCGAAAATCAGCCCCCGATTGGGCGGCAGCGCGCGCAGCTTGATCCGGTTTTCCTCGGAGCGGGTGATGAACTCCTCGTGCTTGACCACCTGGAGGTAGAAAAAGCGGCCGGCCAGGACCATGAAACAGGCGCCGATGACGACCAGCGCGGTGATCGCCCGATGCTGGAACAGGCGGGCTTCCCGGACCGCGTCCCGCAGCGGCTTTGGCGCCGGCCGTCTCATCGATAGCGGAACCGCTGGCGGGTCAGGTCCAATATCAGGAACACCCAGGGCCAGATGAACAGCGCCACCAGCGGGGCCCAGATAATCCGCCAGTCGGCCACCCCGTTGCCGGCCAGGGCGTGGACCCAGGTGTAGATCAGACGGTCGTTGAGCAGGATCGCTGCCACCGCCAGCGCCTGCTGCCACAGCGGAAAAAAGCGCATCCGCAGACGAAAACGGCCGACGATGTAAGCGATGATGACCAGACTCAGCGCGTGCTGTCCGGCCAGTGTGCCGGTGGTCAGGTCCAGCGCGAGCCCGGCCACGAAGGCGACGCCCATCCCGACCTGGGACGGCGATTCGATGCACCAGTAGATCAAGATCATGCCGACCCAGTAGGGCCGAAACCAGATCAGCGACTCGCCCAGCGGCGTGACCGTCAGCGTGAAGGCGGCGACGAAGGTCAGCCCGATCAACCACGGCGGATGGCGCTTGCGACTCATCGCTTGAACCCGCTTCGTCCCTCAAGTTCGGCCAGCTTCCGGTCGCGGTGGTCGCCGGGCCAAACCAGCAGCACCTCGCGACTGCGGTTCAGCGCCGCGCTGGGGGCCACGACGACGGTCAAAAACGCCGCCCCGGGATTGGCCTGGATGTCGATGACCCGGCCGACCGGAAACCCGCTGGGAAACCGCCCGCCAAGGCCGGAGGCCACCAGCAGATCCCCCTCGACGACGTCGGCGCTGGCGGTCAGGTCTTTGAGTACCAGTCGGTCGATCTGACCGGTCCCATAAGCAATGGTTCGCAGGCCGGTGCGATTGACCGCCACCGGCACGGCGTGATTGGGGTCGGAAATCAGCATCGCGAACGCGCTGATCGGGGTCACGTACTCGACCTGGCCGACGATGCCGTTGGCGTCGGCCACCGGCTGGCCCGGGTAGACGCCGTCGATGCGCCCCTTGTTGAGCGCGACCCGATGGCTGTAAGGATCCAGGTCCACGTCCAGCAGCTCCGCCACCAGCACCCGGTCGCCGAGTTTGGGCGATGACTCCAGCAGTTCCCGCAGCCGGCGGTTCTCGGCCTCCAGCGCGGGCAGCCGGTTCAGGCGCGCCTGGTCCACCAGCCAGCGCCGCTCCAGCTCACGGTTGCGCTCGCTCAGGGCTTCACGTTCGGAAAAGGTCTGCCCCAGCCAGCGCCCGGCCCGGATCGGCAGGTCGACCAGGCGCAGGATCGGATAACCGACCAGCGCCAACTGCTCCTTCGCCGCTTCGAGGTAGCGGCCGTGATGGTCCGCCACCATCAGCGCCACCGCGGCCATCGCGTACAGCGCCAGCCTGAGCGCGCCGGAACCCGATCCGGAGAACAGCGGGCTGTCTTCGCTCTGAGTCTGCTCTACCACGACCTCGCATGCCACATCGTGCGGCCCGGCAACTCATGCATTACGCGGGTTAAGGGTACACTGGGATCAGTCGAAGGCGAAGAAATCGCTGCCGTGCTCGTCCATCAGTTCCAGCGCGCGGCCGCCGCCGCGGGCGACGCAGGTCAGCGGGTCTTCCGAGATCAGCACCGGCAGTCCGGTTTCCTCCATCATCAGCCGGTCCAGGTCGCGCAACAGCGCCCCCCCGCCGGTCAGCACGATGCCCCGTTCGGCGACGTCCGAACACAGCTCCGGCGGGGTTTGCTCGAGCGCCGTCTTGAGCGCGCTGGCGATGCCCATCAGCGGCTCGTGGAGCGCCTCCAGGATCTCATTGGAGTTGATCGTAAAAACGCGCGGCACGCCCTCGGCCAGGTTGCGCCCGGAGACCTCCAGCTCCTTGACCTCCGAGGACGGATAGGCGCAGCCGATTTCCATCTTGATCCGCTCGGCGGTGGCCTCGCCGATCAGGGTGCCGTAATTGCGGCGCACGTAGTTGATGATCGCCTCGTCGAAGCGGTCGCCGCCGAGCCGGACCGAGGACGAATAGACGATGCCGTTCAGCGACAGCACCGCCACCTCGGAGGTGCCGCCGCCGATGTCCAGCACCATCGAGCCGCGCGCCTCGTGGATCGGAATCCCGGCCCCGATCGCCGCAGCCATCGGCTCCTCGATCAGAAACACCTCGCGCGCGCCGGCGCCCTCGGCCGACTCCCGGATCGCGCGCCGCTCGACCTGGGTGGAACCGCAGGGCACGCAGATGATGATGCGGGGGCTCGCGAAGAAGCGGTTCTC
>JBFGYD010000153.1:0-6003 GCA_041587615.1 Lysobacterales bacterium | reverse complement strand
GGTCGCCGGGCTCCAGCGCGATAGCCTCCCTCCATTGGGCGATCGATTCATCGAAGCGCCCGCGCCGGACCAGGAATCCGGCCAGGCGGGCGCGGGTTCGGGCAATCTCCGGCGCGATCTTGATCGAGTCGAGGTAGGCCGCGAGGGCCTCGTCATGGCGTCCGACGGCACCATAGGCGTCGGCCAGAGAGCGCTGGATCTCCGCCTCTCTCCCCCACCTTGGCAGCGCGCGCTCCAGCCGCTCGATCGCGAAGTCGCTGCGCCCGGTTGCGTTGTACAGATCGCTTTGCGCGACCAGAATCTCCGGTGAATCGGGGTCCATCACCGAGGCCCGATCGCAGGTCCGGATCGCGTCGTCGATGAACGACGTATCCCGGGTATGGTCGTACTTCAGATAGTAGGCGCTGCACTTGCCGGCTTCGGCCTCGGCAAAGGTCGGATCCTTGTGCAGCGCCTCGTCGTACAGGGCGATCGCGTGATCGTAGTCGGCCGCCTCGATGACGTTCCTGAGCGCGGCCTGAGCCCGCAGGTAGATGTCGTAAGCGCGCGCGTCGCTCGTCGCCAGGCGCCCGAGCCGGGCCAGTTGATCGGGCATCAACTGCAGCCGTAGCGCCTCGACGATCGCGCGGGAGATCTTTTCTTGCACCGCGAAGATATCGTCAAATTCCGCGTCATAAGTTTCCGACCAAAGGTGATAGCCTTCCTTGGTCTCGATCAATTGCGCGGTGATCTTTACCTTGTCGCCCCAGCGGCGCACGCTGCCCTCGAGGATATGGCTTGCGCCCAGACTGCGTCCCACCTCGCGCAGGTCTCGCGGGCCGCCCTTGTAGGCCAGCGCCGAGGTCCAGGCCACGACCTTGAGCTTTGGCACCCGCACCAGCGCGTTGAGAATCTCCTCGGCGATGCCCTCGGAGAAGTACTCGTTGGCCACGTCGTCGCTGACATTGCGGAACGGCAGCACCGCGATCGACTTGCCCACCGCTTCCGCTGACGCCGGGTCCGCATCGACTTTCGCACCGGCCGGCGACGCTTGCTCCGGCGTCATGAAATACTCCTGGCGCACCAGCAGCACCACGACCGCCAGCACCAGGATGCCGATGATCGCGAAATCCAGCTTGCGTCCGGCCAGGCCCGAAGACAGGGATGCCGACAAAGGCTGGTCGCGAACCACGCCGTCGTGGGTCAGCTCGAAAATCCAGGCAAAAATCAACGCCAGCGGGAGGCCGAGCGCTAACAGCACGATGATCAGGCTCAGGGTCCAACCCGGCAGATTCAGCGCCGGCGACACGACGTCGGCGATCTGCAGGATCAACCAGCTCGTAATCACGTATACGGCGGCGACCCTGAAGACGTTGCGCCGTTTCAGTTCGCCGAATAAGGATGCCGGTCGTTTCGCTTGTTGGCTTGACATCGGCGGCGCACCCCGAGAGGTGCGGGAATACCCCATCCGAACTATCTTACACCCCTTTGCTTCCCCGCCGCGGGCGATCGCGCTCGGCAACCGGCTCATCGTCGCCGCCTCGGGTCGCTCCGCGGCGCGTGAGCGCGAACAACACGGTCCCAACGCCGATCAATACGAGGGTGGTCAGCCACGCCCTCAGCGAGGCCTGCGTGGTCAGCCACAGGCAAACCGCCAGCGCCATCGCTGGGATCACAAATCCGCCGGGAAGCCGGAACTGCCCGGGACGGTCCGGTCGGACCCGTTCCAGGCGCGGCAGGGCCGCCACGCAGGCGGCGTACCCCAGCAGCCGCGCCAGCGTGCTCATCACCGCGAGCAGCACGAAACTGCCGCTCAAGGCCAGCAACATCGCGAAGGCACCGAGGAACAGGATCGAATTGGCCGGGGTGCGGAAACGCGGATGGACCCGGCCGAACCACGCCGGCAGGCTGCCGTCGCGGGCCAGCGCGTAAGTCATCCGCGGCGCCGCCAGCATCAACGCCGAGATGTTGCCGCCGATCGAGAAGATCGCGCCCACGGTCAAAAGCCCGGCGCCAAACGCGCCCATCAGCACGAGGCCGACGTCGGCGAGCGGCGTGGTGCTGCCGGCGAAATCGCCGATCACCGAGATCGAGACCCACTGGATCAGAAAATAAAACAAGGCCGTCGCGGCCACCGTCAGGATCATGGCCCGCGGGATGTCGGCGCGCGGATCGCGGCCCTCTCCGGCCGGGATCACCGCGCCCTCGAAGCCCACGAAGGCGTAAAGCAGGATCATCATCGTTTCGCTGAACGTGGCCGGCGCCGGCAGTGGGGCGGTGATCAGCAGCCCCGGGCTGAGCCATGACAGCCCCAGCAAGACCAGCAGACCCAGCGGGATGAGTTTTAACAGGGTCAGCGCATAGACTGTGAGCATTCCGCGGCGCACCCCGACGACGTTGACTCCGGTCAACAGCGCAACGACCGCGACTATCCCCAGCGCCCGGCCCCAGCCGGCTTGCAGTGGCGTCAAGTACAGGCCCGCGTAGCTGACCAGCACGGTGGTGTTGGCGGCCATCGCGGTAATGCGCCCCAGATACAGCAGCCAGCCGGTCTGGAATCCCGCGAACAGGCCGAACGCCGCCCCGGCGTAAACGCTGGGCCCGCCGGTGTGGTCGAAGAAGCTGGCGGCGCGGGCAAACGAGGCCACCACGGACAGGAATACGAGCGCGCAGATCAGGAACATCCACGGGCTGAACGCGCCGGCTTTGGCCACCGCAATCGCCGGCAGCGCGAAGATGCCGGCTCCGATCAGGCCGTTCAAGGTGATCGCGCTGAAGCCCAGCCGGCCGATCTCCCGGCGCAGGTGTTCTTTGGCGCTGGCGCCCGTGCTCATCTTCGCCCCCGAATTCGCGCCCAGGCGCCGACAAAGCGCTAGTATACGCCCAGTTCTCAGGGGTTCGAGATGAAGCGATTGCTGTTGCTGTTGGCACTGCTCACCGTCGTGGTGTTGCTGTGGCCGTCCGCGGTCGCGTATCCCCTCAAACTACTAGTGGTCTTTTTCCATGAATCCTCCCATGCGTTGATGACTTTGTTCACCGGCGGCGAGGTCGTCGAGCTGGTGGTCAACCAGATGCAGGGGGGTCACGTCGTATCGCGCGGCGGCAACCGTTTTCTGATACTGAGCGCCGGTTACCTCGGCTCCTCGTTATGGGGCGCCGTGATTTACCTGCTGGCCGTCGGGAGCCGATACGACCGGGCGATCATGGTGCTGCTGGGTGTGACGATCGCGGCAATCGGACTTTTTTTCGTTCGCGCCCCGTTCGCTTTGGGCTTCGCGCTGGCCACGGCCGCGGTGATGGTCGTCGTCGGGCTCAAAGTGAGCCGCGAAATCAACGATATGGTGCTGCGCCTGATCGGACTCACCAGCATGCTGTACGCGCCGCTGGACATCTACTCGGACACGATTGAACGAGCGGGAATGCGCTCGGACGCGATGATGCTGGCGGCCGAGTTCGGCGGCGCGGAGGTACTCTGGGGTGGTGCCTGGCTAGCCGTCAGCGCCGCCACGGTGCTGATCGCGGCGCTGATCGGGCTTAGGATATCGCCGGCGGCCGGCGGCCGGCGCTCCGGCTCTTATCGAGGCTGGCGGGACTACTCCGACTGATCGGAGCCCCGGTCCTTGGATTTATCGACGTACTTTTTCATGACGGCCGACATGCCCCGGCGGGCGTAGTCCCGGCACGCACGGTCCTTGAATCGGACCGCGGCTTCGAATTCTTCGACGCCGTACTTGTCCCGCTCGGCCACACAGCGGATCTCGCGCACGACGCGCTCGTCCAGCCCCAGTCGCTCGCCGATCTCCCGGTCGGACAGCGCGGGATGGCGCTGATCCTTGGGTAGATGTTCCTGGAAGTCGACCTGCACCGCGTGCGACAGCGCGAGCACCTCGTCCTTGTACTTGCGGTAGATCTCGGGGTCGACGAAGAAAAAGCTCATCATTGTTTCCGGCGCCGTGCGCTACCGACCGGGCACACCCGCATGCACTCGGCGCATTGACCCTGGCTGACGTTGGAATAGGTCATGGACCAAAGCGTACGCGTGAACAGGCTGGAAAACAGCATCATCTTCTGTTTTTCCGGATCGGGTTCTTTGAGCGTCTCTTTGAGCGCGTGCTGAAACCCGGGCACCCAGTAGTTCTGCACCCGGGTCGCGCAACGCGCCGCGTCGTATCGGCGCTCGGCCACCCGGGCGTCCTCGATCCGGCCGCCCAGGCAGCCCCCGTCCTCGATCGGACACGCCTTCAGACACGGGGTGGTGCCGGCCTCGGCGTACATGTCCACGCACTCGGGCGCCGGGCAGGCCGGCGCGTCGAGCGGCCGATTCGCGGGCAGCGGCAGGGTCGTAACGATCGCCGCGTAGTACATGAAGCCGTATTCGTGATGGAGCACCGGGCCGGCCAGAGAGCGAGAGCCACAGCCGGCCAACTCGGCGGCGAGCGCGATGGACACGAACGGTTGCTGACCGCGGTCCACGCCCGGCGGTACGCACACCGCGTAGTAGCCGTAGCGGTCCTCGATGACGTGCGCCATTTTCAGCGCGATGGTCTGGATCCGATCGCTGGTGGTGGTGACCTCCATGTGCTGGTAGTTCGGCGAGGCCCAGTCGCCGGCGCGGGGCTGGGCCCCGCCCAGCACGAACACGCTGCGCGCCCGCGGCAGCACGTCGCCGGGGCGCCGACCTTCGGGTGCGGCGTCGAACGCGTCCGCCGCCGCGACCCCGGTCAGCAGCGCGCCGCTGCGCCGGGCCGTGGCGTCCAGGTCCGCCCGAGCGGCATCGAAGTCCAACGGTCGGGCGGCGCTCATTGCAGCTTGCGCTCCGCGCGGCCGATCGGGCACACCCGCATGCACTCGAAGCACTGGGCCACGCTCTCCTTGTAATGGGTGATCGCCGAGCATGAGCGAGAGAAGAAATCCGAGTGGATCATCGTATCCCGGCGCTCGGCGTCGGCTTCGGCGACGATGTCGGCGAGCGCCTTTTGGAAACTGTTGATGCCGAAATTCATCGCCCGCGACACGCAGCGCTCGCGGTCGTAATAGGAGTGATCGATCCGCCCGTCGGCGTCGATCGAGCCGTCCAGGCAGCCGCCCTCCTCGACCGGGCACGCGGCCAGGCACGGGGTCTTGCCGAAGCGCCGGTAGGACTCGACGCACATGCGGTGCGGGCACACGTCCTGCTCCAGCATCGGATCGGGCTCGAGTTCCAGCGTCGTGATGCAGGCGGAGTAATAGAGCAGCCCGTATTTCGGGTTCAGGATGATGTTGGCCGCCAGCGAGCGGGTGCCGAGCCCGGCCAGCACCGCCGCCAGCATCATGCTGAACGGCGGCAGATGGCCCGCCGTGGGCAGGCCCGGAGCCTGGATCGCGTAGCGGTCGTAGTCGTGCTCGATCAGATCGGCGACCCGGTGGATCGCGGCGTCGTTGCGGAAATCGTAGCCGTTGACCTCCATGACCCGGTGATCGGGGCTGCGCCAGGCGCCCGCGGTCGGCCCCCGGGTGCCCACCACGACCACGCTGGCCGCGCGCGGCAGGATGTCGTCGGGCCGGCAGCCCTCGGGGACATGTTCGTCCCAGCGGCGCGGGTCGGCGATGCCGACCACGTCGGCGCCGGCGGCAAGGGCAAATTCCTTGATCCGCCGGGTCTGCTGCACGGGTTCGGGATCGGCCATCAAACGACTATACGCCGGGCGCACGCGCGGTCAATGCACCTGCCGCTCCTCACCCGCCCAATAGGGCTTGCGCAGCTCGCGCTTCAGGGTCTTGCCGGCGGCGTTGCGCGGGATCATCTCGACGAAATCGACCGATTTGGGACATTTGAACGCGGCGATGCGCTCGCGTGCCCAGGCGATGACGACGGCCTCGCTCGGTTGTTCGCCTTGGCGCGCCACGACGACGGCCTTGACCGCCTCGCCCCATTGCTCGTCCGGGACGCCGATCACGGCCACGTCGGCGACCCCGGGGCAGCCGGACAGCGCGCTCTCGACCTCGGCCGGATACACGTTCTCGCCGCCGGAGACGATCATGTCT
>JBFGYD010000152.1:0-6026 GCA_041587615.1 Lysobacterales bacterium | reverse complement strand
CCACCAACTGCTGGTACGCCAGCACCACGGTGTTGCGCGCCACCGTCAGTTGCGCGGCCAGCTTTCTCGACGAGGGCAGCCGCGCGCCGGGCGGAAAGGCCCCGCTCAGAATGCCGTCGACCAGGCGCTGCCGAATCTGGTTCTGCAGGGTCAGCGGGCTGGCGGGATCCAAATAGATGAGCGCGCCCGGCATCTTTGGCGACTACTGATGAAAATCGCGAACCAGTTGGTCCAGCAGACGCACGCCGTAGCCGGTTGCCCCTTTTGGCGCGGTCGAGGTGCCCTCGTCGCGCCAGGCGACCCCGGCGATGTCCAGATGCGCCCAGCGCGTGGTTTGCTCGACGAATTCCCCTATGAACTGCGCGCCAACGCCGGCACCGGCCAGCCGAGTGCCGGAGATGTTCTTGATATCGGCGATGTCGGACTCGATGTCGGCGGCATAGGACGGATGCAGCGGTAGCCGCCAGACGGGCTCGCCCGCGCGCCGCCCCGCCAGATCGATGGCGGCGGCGAGCTCGTCGTCGCGAGTGAACAGTCCGGCGTACTCCTCGCCCAGCGCGACCCGAACCGAGCCGGTCAGGGTCGCCACGTCGATCAGCAGCCGGGGGGAAAACCGCTGCTGCGCGTACCAGACAGCGTCCGCGAGTACCAGCCGTCCTTCGGCGTCGGTGCTGTGGATTTCTACCGTCCTGTCGGACATCGTGCGCACCACGTCGCCGGGCCGCTGGGCGCCGGCGGCTGGCATGTTCTCGGCCAGGGCGGCGATCGCGACCGCGTGCACTCTCGCCCGACGCCCCGCGAGCGCCAGCACCGCACCGGTCACGGCAGCGGCCCCGGCCATGTCGTACTTCATCTTCCACATGCCGGCGGATTGCTTGATTGAGATTCCGCCCGAGTCGAAGGTGATGCCCTTGCCGGCGAACACCACCGGGGGACCGTCGGCGCCGCGATAGGAAACCACCAGCAGCCGGGGCTCGCGGCGGCTGCCCTGCCCGACCCCGAGCAGCGCGCCCATCCCGAGCTCGCGCATCGCGCTCGGGTCGAGCACCTCGATCTCGACCCCGGCGAGGCCCTCGAACGCCGCGCGGGTGCGCTCGACGAAAGTCTCCGGGTAGAGCTCGTTGGCGGGCTCGCTGACCAGGTCCCGGGCGAAACGCACCGCGTCGGCGACCGGGCGCCAGCGGGTTTCGAACTCGGCCCGGGCGGCGCTCGGCTCGCGGGCCAGCACCCGCAGCACGCCGGCACCGGCCGCCTGGGGCTCGGTCTTGAACTTGTCGAACCGGTACTGCCCGAGCAGCGCTCCGAACGCGATTTGGGCGCCGGGGCGATCGACCGCGGCCGGTGAATCGTCCCAGGCGATCGCGACCGTCTCATCCGGCCAGGTCGCCGCCAGTTGCGCCGCGGCGCCGCCGAGGTCGCGCAACCCGCCAGCATCCGCGATGCCTGATCCGATCCCGACCAGCCCCACTCGGGTGTAGCCCTCGAGCGCGCCCAGGGTCATCGACTCGCCGGGTTCGCCGGCGAACTCGAGCCCCGCGACGGCCCGGCTCAGTGCGCCGCCGAGGCGCTCATCGAGCTCGCGCGCCGGACCGCCGAGACCGTCGCTGCCGACCGCAACGATCAGGGCCCCGGGCGAGGTCACGTCGAACGGGGCGAATTCGATCGCGCGCTCGGCCAGCGCGGCCGGCGCGCCCGCGAGCAGCGCCACCGAGGCCCAGCGCGCAATCGACCGCGAACTCATCCGCCGGCTTCTCTAGCGCCCCATCAGCGACCGTGCCTTGTAGCCGGCCGGGGGCTCGAACACGGCCGGGTCGAGGCTCTGGCGCTCGACCGAGCGTAGCTCCGATTCACTGGTCACCTCGCCGCCGGAGGACAGCTCCCGCGTCACAACCGGAAATCCATCGAGCCGATTCATATATTCGAACATGTTCTCCTCGACCACCGGTCCGCGGCCCCCCATCTGCGGCAGCGCCTCCAGCATCCCGCTCATGAACTCGGCCATGTCCTGAAACACCTTGACGACCTCCTCAGCGCCCTCGACGTTGTCCCAGTCGGTGACCCACAGCTCGCGGATCGCCCGTCCCCCGCGTATGACGTCGTATCTGACGCACGGATAGCCGTTGTGGGTCGCGGTCTCACCGGTTTTTTCCAGCGTGATCGGGGCGCGCGGCGCGGCGGACTGCTGCGGCATGCGCTGCTTCATCATCCGCTCCATCATCGGCCGCTGCTCCGGTGGCACGTTCTTCAGCGCCTCGGCCATCATCCGCTCGGCCTCGCTCATCTTCGCGCCGATCTCGGCGATGGTCTGCTGGTCGATCACCGTGTAGGCGCGCTCGTCGTGGTCGACCATGATCATCTCCCGCCGGTCACCGCGGAAAATCATCTCGCCCTCGTTGTCCTTGGAGTGCATCTGCATTTTCAGTTGCCCATCCTGGACCGAGGTCTGGACGCTCTCCGGGGATTGCGACGCGTCGCGGTCGGTGACCTCGATCTCGTAGACCACGCCCGCGAGCGACGGCATCGCTGCCAGAAGGCCCACGACGGCCCAGCTCCAGACGCTGCTTTGTGCCAAAAACCGGTTGTTCATCTCGTTCCTCTTGCTCGGTTGCGATCGGCGTGCAGGCTAGCAGATCGGCCGACCAAAGGCGACGCGGGACGCGGTGACACCGACGACCGCGTCTTCCCACCGTGCCGACTCGGCGTGGCTTGTGTCGGCCCGACAACTGGCCTAACCTGCGGCCTGCGTTTAACAGCGGTCTCGGTCGTGAACGAAATCCTCAGAATCCTGCGCGCCAGCCGCTTCACCTGGCTCGGTCTGAAAGCCGCGTTCAAAAACGAGCCGGCGTTCCGCACCGAATGCGTGGTGCTGGTGGCCGCCGTCCCGGTGGCGCCGTTTCTGGCCCGCAGCGCGACCGAGCTGACGCTGCTGCTCGGATCGATCGTGCTGCTGATGATGGTCGAGCTGATCAACTCGGCGATCGAGACGGTGGTCGATCGGATCGGCAGCGAGCGCCATGAATTGAGCGGCCGGGCCAAGGACATGGCCTCGGCCGCGGTCGGGCTGGCGATCGTCCTGACCGGCGCGGTGTGGCTCAGCGTCGCGATCGATCGTTTCTGGTAACGGCCCTATTCGGACCGGATCACCGCTGACGCCATGAAACCACCCCGTTCCACGTTCTGGCGCGACATCGCCCATTTGACGCTGGCGTATGTGCTCGCTGTCGCCCAGCCGCTGTTCGGGCTGCTCGCCGCCCAGCCGCAGTTTCTGGTCGCCCAGGGCATTACGGGCTGGCGGGTGATCGCGTTTGCGCTGGTCCTGGCACTGGCCGCGCCGGCGATGCTCGGGCTGCTGCTGTGGCCGCTCGGAAAGCTGTCTCCGCGGATTTACCGCGCGCTGCTGAACGGATTGATCGCGGTGCTGCTGGGCCTGGCCATTTTGCCGCTGCTGGCCCGGCTCAATCCGTGGCTGGCCGTGGGCTGCGCTGGCGCGTGCGGCGCGCTGCTGGCCGCGGCGCGCGCGCGCACCTCGATCGGCCGGTTGTTCGCCTCGGTTTTTGCGCTCTCGATCCCGGTCTTTCCGTTGTTCTTCGTCTGGTTTTCACCGGCGCGCGATCTGATCACCGCCCGCGAGGCGGCGCCGTCAGCCGAGATTCAGGCCGCCCCCACGCCGGTATTCGTATTCCTGTTCGACGAGTTTCCAGTGCTGTCGCTGATGGATCGGGAACTTGGCATCGACGCCGGGCGCTATCCCAACTTCGCGCGTCTGGCCGCCACCTCCACCTGGTATCGCTATGCGACCACCGTGTCGGAGGCGACCGTCATCGCGGTGCCGGCCGCGCTGACCGGCTTTTTTCCGGCCGGCGACAAGCTTCGGCTGGCGGTGCACAGCCAATATCCGGAAACCCTGTTCACGATGCTCGCGCCCGGACATCGGGTGCACGCGCGCGAAAGCGGCACCCAGTTGTGCCCCCCGCAAGTGTGCGCTCCGCCGCCGGCATCTCCCGCCCAGTCCACGCTGGTGGACGACTTATGGATCGTCTATCAGCATCTGGTCTTGCCCGAGAGCTGGCGCGGGCATCTGCCGTCGATCCAGCAAGGCTGGACCGCGTTTGCGCAGCCCGAACTCGAGGTTAGCGAAGAGGTCATCAACGCCAACCAGATGCACCGGCAGATGGATTGGAACGCCCGTTTGACCCGAATCCGTGGTTTTCTGGCTGAGATCGAGAACTACCCGTCCAACACCTTTCACTACTATCACGCGCGGCTGCCGCACGCCCCATGGGTATTCCTGCCCGACACCCGCGGCTACGCCTACCCGGAATCGGAAGGCGTCCTCGGCGTGCGGCCGCTGACCGACCCTGGGCCGCTCAAGCACACCTGGTATCCAGATCCGGTCGCGACCGACCTCGCGCACCGCCGGCACCTGCTCCAGGTGGGCGCGGTGGATACGTTGATCGGCGAAATCATCGCTGCGATCAAGTCCAGCGGGCTGTTCGACGATGCGCTGATCGTGATCGCCGGTGACCACGGCGCGGCGTTTCTACCTGGGACCTCGCGCCGAGCGATTGCGCCGGAAAACTTCGCCGCCATCGCCGGCGTTCCGCTGTTCGTCAAGTACCCTCGCCAGACCGAGGGCCGGGTGAGCGACGCGCCGGCGCGGCTGTCCGACCTGACCCCTACCGTGCTCGATGCCCTCGGCGTCGAGCCGCCGGCCACGATGGACAGCCTTGCCCTGACCGCGCTGACCGCTGCCAAGCGCGCGTGGGTGCGCGTGGTCCAGGACGACAATCGGGTCCGGGAAGTCAGCCTGGCCGAGTACCGGGCACAGCTCTCCGAGTTTGCGGAGACTCAGGCCCAGCGCTACGGCAGCGGCGGATTCGATGCCGTCGTCCGCCCCGACCTGCGACGGGATGCGCCGTGGCTGGATCAGAACCCGGACGATTTCGAACCGATGGAACGCGACGGCGCCCGGGTCGAACTGCGCAACCCAGGTCTTTATGCCGAGTCGGCGGGCGAGGCCTTCGTCCCGGCTTACGTGCGCGGGACGCTCGATGGCCTGACCACTCTGCCCCGCCCCGGGAGGGTCCTGGTTGGCGTCGGCGAACGTCTCGTGACCTCGACGGAGCCGCTGTCCAGTCCCGGCCTGGGCGATCAGTTCGCGACCCTGCTGCCGCCGGATCTGGTCGGCCCCGGGGCGGTCGAACTCCGGTTCTACTGGCAAGCCGACGCGACCCCGGCCGCCCTGATCTCCCTCCAGGCCCCTTGCCCGCCGCCGCGCCTGGTCGAAGCCGCGTCCGGCATCCTTTTGGTCACCGCCTGCGGCGCCGAGCGGACGCCGCTCGACCCGGACGCCTACCACGGTCAGGTTCGCGCCACACCGCGAGCCGACGGATTGATCACCCTCAGCGGCTGGTCCGCCAACACGCTGACCGGAGAGGTTCCAGCCGAAGTGCTGTTTTTCCTCGACGGCGCCCTGGCCGCGCGCACGACGCCGGATTTCGAGCGACCCGACCTCGCCGCCCGCTACGGGCTCGCCGGACTCGGTCGTGCCGGATTCCTGGCGTACGTCACCGCCGAACCGGCCCGCTCCGGCCAACGACAGCTTCGGGTCATGGCGCGCGGCGATGCCGGGGCGTCGGAGCTGAACTATCCCCCGGCGGACGTCGACTTTTGGCCGTTTGCGTCGCCCCCGGCGCCGGCCCCGATTCCGGTCAATTTTCAGGTGGTCGCACGAGCCCGCCAGGCCAGCGGTGCGCTGATCCAGGCGCCACGCCCCGGCGGGTATCGATTGGGAACCGAGCTCGACCTGTCGTCAACCGCCGCCGATCCGATGCTGGTTGGCGACTGGTATCCGCCTGGCGGCGGCATTCGCTGGGCCGGCCTCCGAACCGGGCTCGTGTTTGCGGTCCCGTCGGGCAGCGGTGATCTGACCCTGGAACTCAGGGTGCGTCCGTTCCTGGCGCCGGGCCGACTGAACGCACAGCGCCTGCGTTTCCAGGTCGGTGACACGCTGCTCCACGAGGCGT
>JBFGYD010000151.1:0-6039 GCA_041587615.1 Lysobacterales bacterium | reverse complement strand
GGGGCGCAGCCTGGCGGAGAACCTGAGCGAATACCTGCGGGAGGAAAGCCGGCAGCTCGTGACCCGTCCCGAACTGGAAGAATTCCTCGATCAGGTCGACGAGTTGCGTGACGACGTGGCGCGGCTCGAGGCGCGGGTCAACCGGCGCGCGGCGCGATGATTCCGCTGCGCCAGTTTCGCCGCCTGGTCGCGATCAGCGCGGTGCTGGCCCGCTATCGATTGGACGAGATCATTCAGGCCGCGCATCTGTTTCGGCCGATGCGCGCGATGCGCGTGCTGGCGCCGCGCGGCGTACGGGCGGTCAAGGACCTGCCGCGCGGCGAGCGCATCCGCCTGGCGCTGGAGGAACTCGGGCCGATTTTTGTCAAATTCGGCCAGGTCATGTCGACCCGCCGCGATCTGCTGCCGCCGGACATCGGCGAGCAGCTGTCTTTGCTGCAGGACCAGGTGGCGCCGTTTCCCTCGGCCGAGGCGCGGCGCCTGATCGAGGGCTCGCTGAGCCAGCCGGTGGCCGAGCTGTTCGCGGACTTCGAGGACGAGCCGCTGGCGTCGGCGTCGGTGGCCCAGGTTCATGCGGCGCGTCTTCGCACCGGCGAGAAGGTCGTGGTCAAGGTGCTGCGACCGGACATCGCGCGGCGGATCGAGCGCGACCTCGAGCTTCTGCGCACGATTGCCGGCATGGCCCAGCGCTACTGGGAGCCGGGGCGCCGGGTGCGGCCGCTGGCGATCGTCGCGGAGCTGGAAAAGACCATCTACAACGAGCTGGACCTGCAGCGTGAGGCGGCCAATGCGTCCCAGCTCAAACGCAACTTCGACGGCGCCCATGAACTCTACATTCCGGCCATCCACTGGGAATACAGCCGCCGCGACGTGCTGGTCATGGAGCGGGTCGACGGGATCGCGATCGACGACGTGGCCGCACTGCACCGGGCCAAGGTCGACGTCAAGCTGCTGGCCGAGCGCGGTATCCGGATCTTCTACACCCAGGTCTTCCGCGACAATTTTTTTCACGCCGACATGCACCCGGGCAACATCCTGGTCAACGCCGACGACCCGGCGGACCCGACCTACGTGGCGATGGATTTCGGCATCGTCGGCTCGCTGCCCGCGTCGCATCAGTACTACTTGGCCGAGAACTTCATCGCCTTTTTCAACCAGGACTACCGGCGGGTCGCGGTGCTGCACATCGAATCGGGCTGGATTCCGGCCACGGTCCGGGTCGACGAGCTGGAATCGGCGGTGCGCACGGTGTGCGAGCCTCAGTTCGCCAAGGCGCTTTCAGAGATCTCGTTTGCCGAGGTGCTGTTTCAGCTGTTCGAGGTGGCGCGAAAGTTCAACCTGATCGTGCAGCCGGAGCTGGTGCTGCTGCAAAAAACCCTGCTCAACATCGAGGGGCTGGGCCGCCAAGTGTATCCCGCGCTCGACATCTGGACCACGGCCAAACCGATCCTGGAAGACATCCTGAAGGAGCGCTCCGGGGTCGACGCGGCGGCTCGCGAGCTGCGCAAGCGGCTGCCGAGCTGGGTGGAAAAGACCCCCAAAATGCCGGGCCTGATCTACGAAGTGCTGCACCAGGCCAGCAGCGGCAAGCTCGAGGTGAAGCTGGCCGAACCGGCGCTCAACCCGCTGGCCGCGGCGCACGAACGGCGTGGGCGCCGGACCGCGTCCGCGGTGCTGGCTGGCGCCCTGCTGCTGGCCGCGACCCTGCTGCTGGCGCTCGACGCACCTGGCCCCAGGCTCCTCGGGGCTCCGGCGCTGAGCTGGGGCGGCGCTCTGCTGGCCGCCGTTTTCGGCTGGCGCGCGCTGCGCTAAGAGTGTCGCAGCCCCGTTTGGTCAGCCGGCAGTCTCGGCGAGGGTGTGGTCGACGATCAGCCACGGCAACCACAGGCCGGGCTCCGCCCCCACGTCGTCCCGGGAGATGTGCTCGATGCTTCGGCGCGCCTGGTCGAAGGTTTCGATCAAGCCGTGCCGATTGGGCCTGATTCCGAGGGCTCGATGGATCTCGGCATCGAGGCCGTTGCACAACCACGAACACGAAAGGCTGTGATTGAACACCAGCGGCTCGAAGCCGAGCACCCTGCCACCGTCGACCGGCGCACGGCGCTCGAGAATCATTTCATGAATTCCCTGCCGACCGTTGCGCGCGAATCCCGGCCGCGCCGGTGGCGGCTCGGCCTTCCGGCAAAAACCATCCGTCATGCTGCGGTGCAGCGCCAGCTCGAGCACCCTGACATCGGCCAGGCTGGGCAAGAAACGGCCGGTCAATTCTGTGGCGGTGTCGAGATCGAAAATCACGTTAGGCCAGCGGAGCGAGCGGTCGATTCGAGGCGTGGCCCATAGGATGAGTTCGTCCAGCGCCCCAGAATCCAGTCCGAATGCGGCCGCGTCGTCAATCCGCTGTTCTCGCGTGTCCCCGGTCCATTCGATGCACCAGGTGCCGGGCAAAAAAGGGGCGATGCAGGGGGATGCGCTGACCGTGCGGGCCGGCGACAGGTCCGTTTCCGACCCCGGTGGCCGATCGACGGCGCGCGTGACCAGGAAGCCGGCGGAAACGAAATTAGACAGCGGTCCCTCCATGACCGATTATTTCGACAGCATTTCGTTTTCGTACCGGCATGCCTTCAGCTCCCTGCGCGCCTCCTTTAGTTGGGCTTTGAGCTTGGCGATGGTTTGTTGCTTCGATTCGAGCTTCTGGTTCAGGGCTTCGAACATCTCGGCTTTGGATCGTATTTCCCCGGCGGGATCTTGATCGCGCCGTTTGCTGTGGATTTTCTGGACGGTGGCTTCCCACTTCTCCTTTTTAGTCGGTGCCGCGGCCAGCTTGGCGTTCTCTGATTCCAACTGTTTGACGCGCTTCCTCGAGGCCGCCAGATCGTCCCGCAGCCCCTCGGCCTCGGCCAGGAGTTTGGTCTTGCCTTCCACTTCCTCCCGCAGCTTCTCGGAGGACGCGAGCTCTTTCTTGAGATCATCCAATTGGCTTTGTAGCCGTCCGATCTCCTCGTCCCGCCGGGTGAGCTTGGCTTTACCGTCCTCGAGGTCGGCCTGCAGGTTGTCGATGTGGCTCTCGCTTCCGGTCAGGCCGGCTGTCGCGTCACTGACCCGGGCGGTCAGCGCCTCGATCTCGTTTTCGCGGCGATCCAGATTGGCCTTGGCGTCGCTGATCTCGGCGCTGAGCCGCTCGTTCTCGCGGTCGCGCTGAGCCAGTTTGTGGTCGACGTCGTCAACCCTTGCCTGCAGCTCGTCGATCTCACGTTCTCGCTGGGTCAGCTTGGCGTCGTCGTCTTTTATCTTGACCTTGAGCTCGTTGATTTCGCGGTCCCGCCGGGACAGCGTGGCCTCGCGCTCCTTGAGCGCGGTCTTCAATCTGTTGATCTCGCTCTCACGTCCGGCCAGATGGGCCGTGGCCTCGCTGACCCGGGCGTTCAGCTCCTTGATTTCGTCGTCACGCCTGGCCAGCGTGCTCTTGCCGGTGTCGATTTCGACCTTGAGTTCCTCGATCTCGTCGTCGCGCCGAGCCAGGCTCGACTTGCCGTCGCCGACCGCGGTCCGCAGCTCCTCGATCGTGATGTCGCGCTGAATCAGCGTGGCCTTGCCGTCATTCAGCTCGGCGTTCAGCTCCTCGACCTCGCCTTCACGCTCGGCCAAGCGGGCCTTGGCGCCACCGATCTGAGTCGTCAGGGCTTCGATCTCGCTTTCCCGCCGGCTCAGCGTGCCCTTGGCGGCGGTAACTTGGGCGATCAACTTCTTGATCGCCACATGCCGCTGGGTCAACTGCGTGTTGCGCAACTCGAGTTCGGTGCCGGCCTCGGCCAGCGCCCGTTCGGAGTCGGTCAGCGCGGCTTCCAGGCGCTCCACCTCGCGATGCCAGGCAGCTCGTTTCGCCTGCAGTTCCTTTCCCCGCCGAATCCAGGCGATCAGCCCGCCGGCAACGAGTCCCAACAGGGCTGCGACCGCGATGGCAGCCATATTCAGTGGTGTCCAATCAGGCATGGTCTGGTGTTCGAAATGAAGCCAGGTTCAATTCTCGCTCATTTTGCCGTCAAAAAAGGGGCCAGTTTCATTTTTTCGCCAAATCTACCGAGTGAAACCGACGCGTCCGTCCTACGGCGAATAACAGCCATACCCGATTGCGGCACGGTCAGGTCCCAGAGGGGATCAATGATGGTGCACCGGGGGCTCGGGTGAGACGAATCCAGGAAATCGGTGACTGGCAAACGCGGCGTGGCAATCGGCGCAGTTCTCCAGCAAACGAGCATAGTGGAAAGCGACGAGTTCGGGGTCTCGCTCGTGGGCCGCTTCTCCCAGCTTGCCCGCCCGCCGATGAAACTCCGCGTCTAGCTGCTTGAATCGAGCGGGAAGGGCGTGCGCCAATTCCTCCGCCTGGGCCGGAGTCAGCTTCTGCTGCATGATGTAACTGTCGCGGATTTGGGCGCTGGTCCGATGGATCGACTTCCAGTCACCACCGGCCAGAGACAGCGCGATGCGCTGGACTCCCTGCGCGATCTCGAGCATCTCGGCCCTGAGCAGACCCAGAAGTTCCGGTGACAACTCGATACTCGGTTGCCGGGCATGAGACTCTTGCGCAACGGCGCCCACCGCGCCCGTCAAGAGCATGATCGTGGCCAGTAGCTTTGCGACCATGGTCGAAGTTCTCAACAGTGTGAATTGTCTATCGGCGGTCCTATTTGCCCCCAAGACCAAAGCGCCTCAGACGCGCAACGAGGCCCTGAAGCGCGCCGGTGCCAAGCCGTACCGCCATACCCAGCGTAATCTGAACTGCATGCGAGAAATAACCCCGTCGGATGCGCGCGGTGTCATGGTACGACTCACCGGAGTCCGGGAACTGCCGGTGAGAGTAGCCGCCGAACGCCAACAAATGCAATTGCCCCGATTCAACACCAACCCCCTGATGCTGCCGTTGCGCCTTATCCGCTCGATCGACGTCATCGTCCACCGCTTTTTCGCGGAAACGCCGGTCGTCGTTAGAGCGCCGTTTTTCGGCCCAAAATGGCCACTCTAAGCTCAGATCCGGTCCGCCTGCAATCGATCAGCGAGTTACTTCGGTCCGACCCGAGTCGAGCGCGCCTGGGCCGTGCCGAATCCCGCTCGTTGGCCCGCAAAAATGGCCTATGCATCCTACTTGGTAGAAGACACCTATTGGGTCCGCTGGGCAGCAAAAAGCCCGCGACCCATGGACTTCATCACCAACGGCGGCCAATCAGTGACGAACAAGGAGCCTGCGATGCAGACGGTCAAGGAGCTGGCGCATCAGTTGCATTTTTCGAGGTAGGCGCACAACGCGTTGGCCAGTTTCATCTGTTCGGGCGTGCGGCATTCGGGGTCGAACAGGGCCGGATTGGCGACCAGGATGCAGGCGCATTGGGCTCTCGAGGTGGCGACGTTGAGGCGGCTGGCGTTGTACAGGAAGTTCATGCCTCGCGGCGCTTCTTCGGGGGTGGAGGTGGCCATCGAATAGATCACGACGGGCGCCTCCTGACCCTGAAATTTGTCGACGGTTCCGACCCGAGCTCCCTTGATGTGTTCGGCGATCAGGTTCACCTGCGCGTTGTAGGGGGCGACGATCAGGATGTCCTCCTTGGTCAGTGGCCGGGTCTCGCCGTGCTGGTCGATCCAGCCGCCGCGGGTCAGCGTATCCAGCAGCTCGTTGATCTTCTCGACTTCCTCACTCGAAGCGTTCTGGTTGCCGCTATGCTCGACCGGCCGATACCAGAGGCCGGCGCCGTCGAATTCTCCGCAGCCGCTCAAGACCTGATGCTCCAATCCGGGCACGGATTGGAGGCGCCCGCGATAGAACGTCTCGGACGTGTACTCGCAGATGCTGGGGTGCAGGCGCCAGGTTTCGTCGAGAAAGAGACCCAATTCGTCGGGCATCGTGGCGGCTTCGCCGAGCAGGTGCTCCAGCGCCGAACAGGCGGTGCCGTCGGGGTGGCTGCCCTGCTGGGGCTGCTCTAGCTGCTGGGGATCGCCTAGCAGAATCAGGTTTTTCGCCCCCTGGGCCGCGGCGAGCACCATCGCCAG
>JBFGYD010000150.1:0-6096 GCA_041587615.1 Lysobacterales bacterium | reverse complement strand
GCGATGCCGTAGTCCAACCCGCGATTGGCCAGCGCCAGCAGCAGGATTTCCAGGTAGTCGAAGACCACGTCCTCGGCCGGTGTTGGATTGCCGAGGAAGAAATCGCCCGGCGACTGCAGCCGGATCAGCGCAACTTCCTGCAGGCCGATCAGGTCCGGGCGGGCATCAGCGATCTGATCGGCGATCGCCTCGGCCCGGGCACCGAAGTCGGTGTCCTGAACGGTCTGGAAGATGGCCGCTATCTCCAGCGGAATCAGCGGCGGGGGCACCGCGAACACGCGAAAGATGTCGGCGCCGATATACAGATTTTGGGTCATGACGACCGCCTTGCCGGCGTTGGCTGGAACGGGGTCTTTGGCCACCGCCGCCGCGCCGAGCGCCAGCAGAACGAGAAACAAAACTGCTTTGCGGCACAAAAATTTCATCAGCGTTCCCTCTTGTCGGTGGGGTCAATGTAACGTCCGCCCCGCGGTGCGGCAAGGAGGCCCTAGCTGATAAACTCCCGGACATGATAAAGACCTATCTGCACGACCTGGAGCAGCGCTATATCTGGGATCGGGACTACCGCGACGGGCCGTGGTGGCAGCGCACGCTGGTCGCGGCCGCGCGCACGGTGATCCTGCTGATCCGGGATTTTTTCGACGGGGACCTGAACCTGCGCGCGATGAGCCTGGTGTATACGACGCTGTTGTCGCTGGTCCCCTTGCTGGCGCTGAGTTTCTCGATTCTGAAGGGGTTTGGGGTCCAGAACCGGCTCGACGATACGCTGGCCTCGTATCTGGCGCCGCTGGGCGATCAGCAGGCGGCCCAGATCACCGAAAACGTCGTCGGTTTCGTCAACAACATGAACGTGCGCGTGCTCGGCGCGGTGGGCCTGGCGTTTCTGGTGTTCACCGTGGTTTCGCTGATGCAAAAGATCGAGGATGCGTTCAACAAGGTCTGGCGCATTCCGGCGCAGCGCTCGTTTGGCGAGCGCTTCACGACCTTCATCTCGGCGCTGACCGTCGGCCCGCTGCTGATCTTCGCCGCGATCGCGATCACCGGCTCGGTCATGAACACCACGATCATGGGCTATCTGCAGGACTTGCCGCTGATCGGCGCCGTCGTGGATACGCTGTTTCGGCTGATTCCGTTCATGCTGGTCATCACCGCTTTCACGTTCTTGTACGCGTTCATCCCCAACACCCGGGTGCAGCTTCCCGCAGCCCTGATCGGCGGCGTGATCGCGGGCATCCTGTGGCAGGGCTTGGGCTTCGGCTTCGCCTCGTTTGCCGCCGGCGCGTCGAAGTACCAGGCGGTCTACGCGACCTTCGCTTCGGCCATCCTGTTCATGATCTGGCTGTACCTGAACTGGCTGATACTGCTGGTGGGTGCGAGCGTGGCGTTTTACCGCCAGCACCCCGAGGTGCTGTACATGGGCAAGCGCGAGGTCTACCTGAGCCACGCGCTAATCGAACGCTACGCGCTGACCCTGCTGGCCATGATCGGGCGCCGCTTCTACTCAGGCGATCCGGCCGCCACGCTGGCCGACCTGGCGGCGGGGTGCCGGGTGCCCGGCCACGCGTTGGAGCCGGTGCTGACGCGCCTTGAAGGAACCGGGATGCTGACCAGAACGGACGATGAGCCCGCCCGCTACGTGCCGAGCGCCCCGTTCGAGACCACCTCGGTCGATGATATTCTTGCGCGTCTGGCGCGCTATGAACCGGAGCGAACCTATGCCCCGGCGCTGGACCCGGAGCCGGCGATCGCCGCGCTCGAGGAGCGCTGGCAGAACGGACGGGCCGAGGCGCTGGGCGACGTCAGCTTGAAAGACCTGGCGCTAAAGCGCGAATAGCCCGGCCCCGCTCGGTCAGAACCGTTCGACCCAGGGCCTAAGGTCCAATTCCTGAGTCCAGGCGCTGCGCGGCTGGCGGTGCAGGCCGACGTAGGCCTGCGCGATCGCGGCCGGGTCCAGCAGCGAATCGGGTCCGCGTTCCTCCGCCAGCTTGGCGTAGCGGGGCGAGTGAATCTGGCCGTCGATGATCACATGGGCGACGTGGATGCCCTTGGGCCCGAGCTCTCGCGCCAGACTCTGGCTCAGCGCGCGAAGCGCGAATTTCGGGGAGGCCAGATTGACGAAATTCGCGCCGCCGCGAAGTGAGGCGGTGGCGCCGGTGAACAGAATCGTGCCGCGGCCCTGCGGCAGCATCGCCCGGGCGGCCGCCCGTCCCAGCAGGAAACCGGCGAAGCAACCGACCCGCCAGCAGCGTTCGAAGTCCTCGGGCTGCGTGTCCGCGACCGGGCCGCGCTCGAACGCGCCGGCGTTGAACACGGCCGCCTCCGGCGGCGCGTCGATGCGCGCGAAAAACTGATCTACCTGAGCAGGATCGGTGGCGTCGCAGTCGCAGGCGATCACCCGATCGTCGGCGCTCAGCGCTTCCAGCTTCGAGGCCGAGCGCGCCGCCGCGAACACCTTGTAGCCTTCGCCGGCAAACGCGTTGACCAGCGCGAGCCCTAGGCCCTCGCCGACCCCCATGACCACCGCCGCCCGGTCCGCCATCAGTCGGCGCTCCCGAGTACGAACATGGTCAAGATCTCGGCCACCAGCGCCGGCTTTTGCTCGCCTTCGATTTCTACGGTGATTTCGTTTTTGACCAGCCAGCGGCCCGGGCCCTTCTCCTCGGCCGACTTAAGCTTTGAGTGCGCGCGGATGCGCGAGCCGACCTTGACCGGATTCAGGTAGCGGACCTTGTCGGAGCCGTAGTTGAAGATGATGTCCACACCCTCGGGCTTGACCGTCTGCTCGGTGCACAGGTGGGTCAGCAGCGACAGGGTTAGGAATCCGTGGGCGATGGTGACCCCCATCGGGGTTTGCTTGGCCCGCTCGGCGTCGACGTGGATGAACTGGAAGTCCTCGGTGGCGCGGGCGAAGCGGTCGACCCGCTGCTGGTCAATCTCGAACCATTCCGAGGGCGGTAGCTGGCGGCCGACCCAATTCGTCAGTTCATGCGCGGGGATGGTTTTCATTGTAGTTCCTCATGGTCGGTTCTTGCTTCGGGTCAACAATTGACTCAGTCCCCGCAGCGGTCGGGTCAGCTTCCAGGAGCGGGAAGCATAGACGTAGTTGAGCTGTTTGCGCAGTTGGGCCAGGTCGCGGTACAAACGCTTCAGGTGGTGGTCGCGCCGCGCAATCAGCGTACGTATGCGCTCCAGGTCCTCGGCGCTCAGTGGTTCTCCGGCCTCGATTTCGGTCGGCAGGTGCCGCTCGACGTAGATGGTCGAATGCGGCGCCGCGGTCTCGGCCGCCGGGCGCTCATTAGTATAGTAGTAAAGGGCCAAGGATTTTCGAGTCCGGTCGCGCCGATCCGGCGGCAGTTTAATCGGTTCGAATCCATGCCATGAGCGCTCCGTGGTTTCGAAGATCACGCAGCGGTTGAACTCGGGTACGATCCGCTCGATCGTGTCCTCACCCGGGGGCCGATACGGATCTAAGTGCAAGTCCAGACAGCCGCCCCATTCCGGGCGCCATTCATCGTTCAGATAGAGGATCAGATTCAGGCGCCGGTGCTGGTTGCTGCGTGGATGAAAGTTGAAATCCACATGCGGGTCCAGTTCCTGGCCGTGGCGGTTCTCGTGAGTGCCTCCGCCGACATATTCCGGGTCGTACTGGAGCCGCTCGATGCCGGTGATCGTGGACACGAGGCCACGAAAGGCCGGGCCGCGCACCAGAACATCGAGCGAGCGGTAGGCTGGACCCAACGCGGCCACCTCCTGCTGGGTCGCCTTGCCGCCGATCTGATCGTTTTCGTTGAACGCGCGGCGCTCGTCGAATGCCGGAAACTCCGCCAGCAGGCGGCGGCAGAATACCGGGTCCAGAAAATCATCCAGCACGACATGTCGAAACGGCCGGTTGGCGCGATACCGACGCGCCAGTTCCTGCCTCTGCTCAACGATCGCCGGATTGACTTCCTTCACCGGTATGGTCAAGACACGAATTCGTCCAGCCTCATCGCCGGCCCGCGCTCGGCACTCAAGCCACCGTCGACCGGGATCACGGCCCCGCTCAGATAAGCGCCGGCGCGGGCGCACAGCAGCAGGGTCAGCCCGGCGATGTCGTCCGCCCGCCCGATTCGCCCCAACGGAATGGTCTCGGCCAGGATGTCGCTGCGGGCCTCGTGGTCGGTCACGAAGGCCATCATCCCGCTCGGAAACGGGCCCGGGGCGATCGCGTTGACGGTGATGTGTCGGGGCGCGAGTTCGTTGGCCAGAATCCGGGTCAGATGGTGCACCGCCGCCTTGCTCGCGGCGTACGAATAGGCCGAGTTGCCGTGCGGTAAGGTCCCGACCACGGAGCCCACGTTGATGACCCGCGCGGGTTCGTCCGCGCTGGCCCGGCGCTCGAGCAGCGGCAGCAGTTCCCGGGTCAGCGTGAATACCGCGCTCAGGTTGACCGACATCACCTTGTCCCAGGCGTCCCATGGAAAGGTTTCCAGCGAAGCGCCCCAGGTCTTGCCGGCGTTGTTGATCAGAATGTCGAGCGCGGTCTCGCGTTCGACCAGCGCCGCGGCCAGCGCACTCACGCCGTCGGCGCTCCCCAGGTCGGCCTTGAGCGCCCGGGCCTCGCCCGCGCTCCCGGCGAGCCGCTTGCACGCCGACTCGCAGGCGGCGAGCTTGCGCGAGGCGATGTACACGCGGGCACCGGCGCGGGTCAGCGCGTCGGCCATCATGAAACCGATCCCGGTCGCTCCGCCGGTGACCAGGGCGACCTTGCCACCGAGCCCGAACAGATGGTCCAGGTAAGGCTCGGTCATGCCGGTGGGGGGCATGCAAACTCCTTTGAAAGAGATTCAGGACCCTCGATCAGGGGCCCTGACCCTGTCAGCCCGGCCACAGCCAGCCGAAAAAGCCGGCGGTAACAAGCGCGTAAACCAAGGCGTCGAACAGCATCTTCGCCACCGACGACCAGGGACGCCCGAACCAGACCCCGTCCGGGATCACCGCCAGACCGTGGGCGGCCCAGGCGACGACGCCCGCGATTCGAAACACCGCCAGGTAGTCGGCGCCCGGCGCCAGCGTGCGCCCGCAGACGTAGGCCACGACGAGGCCGACCACAACGTAATAAACCAGCGACAGGGCCAGTGGTTTGTTCATGTTGGGCGGGCCGCTCGGAATCACGGTCAGATATCCCGCCGGCCCCTGTTCGAGTTTCTTGACGAACTCGGCGTCTTTTAGCGATCCGTGATCCTTGGCGTACGGGATCATGTACTGCCCCGGCGCCAGCCCGCTCAGCGCGCTCCGGGCGGCTTCCTCGTCGGAGACCGGGGCGAAGTCGGATTTGTGGTGCGGAGAGACCACCCACAGCACAAATGCCGCGACCCACACCCCGACGGCGGAACAAAGGATCGGCAGCCAAAGCGAAGTGATCGAAACCATGACATCCCTCCAGTACGGTGTCGTACCGGAACGTCATTGTACACGCCTGGCGCCGGCGGCACGCCGCCGCGAAAAGTTCCAGCCCCCATTGGGGCTAGATCCAACTCAGCGCCTTTTCGATGATTTTCGTGGCCCCGGCGTGTGCGCATTCACCGTGAGCGATCAGGAGCTTACCGGGTCTCCACCGAAGTACCTTTTCACGCGCGGCGCGGGCGGCTCCGCGCCGAAGAAACGTTGCCCGCCACTCCCGCGGCGTGCTGCCATGCTCACCGACCAGGCCATCGAGCCGCATCAACTTGCCCTTCCAGCCCGACAGCTCCTCTTCCGCATGCCGCTGGATAAGGTCGCAGATGATCGCGGTGCCGGATTTCCGGTGAAAGAACACCACCTCCGCCATAGCCAACGAGCCATGAAAGATCACTTGATCGATGTCTGAGGCCCAAGCGGAATCGGGTTCATCCTTAAGATCAGCATCAAAGCGGAGTTCCGGTTTCCTGCGAGCAAGACCGGGCGGCGCATACAGACGTGCACTGGGCCATTTTTCAGCCCATTCTCCCAGGAATAGGTGATGGATTTTGTTTGGCGATACGATGTGGCGCACCGGCCCGATGGCCTCAACCGCGCTGGCCAGCTCCTCGGTCAGAGCAACCGGCGACCATACCCAAGCGCTCCCGTCCTCCAGGC
>JBFGYD010000149.1:0-6103 GCA_041587615.1 Lysobacterales bacterium | reverse complement strand
GACCGGGCCGACGAAGCCCGGACCGCAGCCGAGAGCGGCGCGGATGCGATCTTCGTCGGCGAAGCGGAAGCCGCCGGCGAACTGCGGCAGCTTGGAGACCTTGGTTTCGTTCAAGCTGTGGTCGCCGCGTAGCGCCAGCGCATAAAGCTCCTCGTCTGCGTTCTCGACGATCAGAGTCTTCAGGCAGCGATCGGCGGGAACCTCGAGAAAAGCCGTCAGGTCGGCGATCGAGCGCTGGTCCGGCGTCTCGACCTCGGCCAGATCTTCTCCCGCGGCCGGACGTTCGCCGTCGGGCGGCAGCGCCTCGGCCAGCTCCACGTTGGCCGCATAGTCCGAGTCCGGGCAAAACGCGATCGCGTCCTCGCCGGATTCGGCCAGCACCTGAAACTCGTGCGAGAGGCTGCCGCCGATTTCGCCCGAGTCCGCCCGCACCGCCCGGTATCGGAGGCCGATACGCTCGACGATGGCCGAGTAGGCCCCGTACATGATTCGGTAGGTTTCGGTCAGGGATTCCTGGTTCAGGTGGAACGAATAAGCGTCCTTCATGATGAACTCGCGCGCCCGCATCACGCCGAAGCGCGGTCGGATCTCGTCGCGAAACTTGGTCTGGATCTGATAAAAGGTCAGCGGAAGCTGCTTGTAGCTCTTGATCTCGGCGCGCGCGAATTCGGTGATGACCTCCTCGTGGGTTGGACCGAAGCAGAAATCGCGTCCGGCGCGGTCCTTCATCCGCAACAGCAGCGGACCGTACTCGTCCCAGCGGCCGGTCTCTTGCCACAGCTCGGCGGGATGGACCGAGGGCATCAGCATTTCCAGGCAGCCGGCGCGGTCCATCTCTTCGCGCACGATGTTCTCGACCTTGCGCAGCACGCGCATGCCCAGCGGGGTCCAGGAGTAGATGCCGGAGGAGAGCTTGCGGATCATGCCGGTGCGCAGCATGAGCTGGTGGCTGACGATTTCCGCGTCGGTGGGAGTTTCCCGGGTCGTGGCCAGGTGGAACTGGGATGCGCGCATGACAAATCCGGTCGCGTGAGACAAGCGCGCAATTCTAACCCGCATGGCGCATGAGTTTCACCGGCAGAATCGCGGCCTCGGCGTGATCTAGGCCACGACAAAAGCTACCCTTTGCGCAATCGGCGAGGGAGGACGCTTTGGCACACTACGCGATCGGCGACGTACAAGGATGTGAGAGACCGCTGCGGCGGCTGCTGGACAAGCTCAACTTCGACCCAGCGCTTGACGAGCTGTGGTTTTGCGGCGACCTGGTCAACCGCGGCGGTCGCTCGTTGGAGGTGCTGCGCCTCGTTTACGCGCTGCGCGAACGCAGCCAGGTCGTGCTTGGTAACCACGACCTGCACCTGCTCGCCTACGCCCACGGCAGCCGCCGCAAGCACCGAGACAATCCCGAGTTCGAGCGGATTCTGGCCGCTCCCGACGGCCCCGAACTCCTCGAATGGCTTCAGTCGTGCCCGCTGATGGTCCACGATGCGGCGCACAAGCTGCTACTGGTGCACGCCGGACTGCGGCCGGATTGGAGTCTGGCCCGAGCGCTGACGCTGGCGGCGGAGCTTGAGGCCGCGCTGCGCGGCAAGCGTGCCGCCGGTTTCCTCAAGAACTTTCACCGCGCCGCGCCGCGCTGGGACGATCGCCTGACCGGCCGCAAGCGGCTGCGCGCGATCGCCGCGGTGCTGACCCGGATTCGCTTCTGCGACGCCGAAGGCCATCCCGATTATTCCGATACCGGGCCGCCCGGGAGCCAGGGCGAGGGGCTGTATCCGTGGTTCGAGACCCCGGGCCGGCGACGGCTCGGCGTCACCGTGGTCTTCGGCCACTGGGCGGCGCTGGGCTATTACCGCGCAGACGGCGTGTTGGCGCTGGACAGCGGCTGCGTCTGGGGCGGACCGCTGACCGCCGTCGATCTCGAACACCCTGAGCGACCCATCCAGGTGCCGGGCGTCAAGACCTAGTCTGCGATTCGAAGAATACGCTTGCGTATCAAGCGAGTGTCGCGGCGTGAAATCGCAACGAACGCAAAGGCGCGATGGCGCAGGGCCGCAAAGGATCATCGCGAGGGCTGCTTCAGCCGACCCGGCGCGCGCCGGAATTCGACGATCTTGAACGCGTACCGGTTGCGCTCATCGGCCGGATGTTCGGCGATGACGCGCCGCTGCCATCCGTCGCGATCGAGCGCCGGGAAGAACACGTCCGCGTCGACGACCCGGGTATCGACTTCGGTGATCAGCAGGCGCTTGGCCAGAGGCAGCGTGAGAGCGTAGATCTCGGCGCCGCCGATAACCATGATCTCGTCGCCGTCGGCGCTTGCAATCGCCGCTTCGAGCGAGCCCGCCAGCACGCAGCCCGGGGCGGGATATTCCGGGTCGCGGGTCAGCACGATGTTCTGCCGTCCGGGCAGCGCGCGCCCGATGGCGGCGTGGGTCTTGCGCCCCATCAGAAGCGGCTTGCCCCAGGTCGATTCCTTGAAGTGTTTCAGCTCCGCGGGCAGGTGCCAGGGCATCGCGCCGTCCTTGCCGATCGCGCCGTCGCGGTCCATCGCCACGATCAGTGTCATTCGAGGCGACGGGGCGCCGCGCGAGGGCCGCGGGGGCGGGTCGAGATCGGTGGCCGAGAACAGCAGATGGAAATTGGGGTGGGTCAGGATCGGATTCGCCTCCCGGGAACGAGCGACGAATCCTACTTCAGGCGAACAGGCTGCTCAAACCGCGGAAAAACAACATGCTCAAGCCCAGCAGGATCAGCAGCGGCAGCAGGACCGGGGCCAGCAGCGCACAGATCACGATCGCGAGGAGCAGCAGCGGCAGCCCGACCGCCATCACGACCAGCCCGGCCAGCAGCGCGAACATGACCGCAAGCGCAACGATCCCGGCCACGACCGCGGCGGCAACGCCGAACAACCCCTCCAGCGGACCGCCGAGCGGAACGCCGTCGATTGCAACGGATATGTGGGGCAGGCCGAACAGCAGGTTGACCGCCAAGTACACGCAAAGGATGAAAAGCAGCGCTTTGATCATGCTCCATAGCATCCCCGATTCGGTCGTTTCTGGCGCGTGCCAGATGTCCTGCCCGGATGCGACATCGTCATGCCACGTCCGGACTAGGCGAAATTGATCGCGAAAAGGCGGCGAAGAACCGCGCCAGGTCTTGATCGTTCCCGGAGGCGGTCAGCGCGCCGGCCTCGACCGCGCTTCCTGCGTCGAGCGCGCCGCTGGCCAGTCGCGCGGCGGTCGTCGAGTCCATCGCGATTCGGCCGACCACCGGGGTTTCCGGCGCCGCCGGTTCGAGTTCACCGTGGCGGCACTCGACGAGGATTTCATTGTCGTCCACGACAAAGCGATAAGCGCCGCGCCAGTCCTTGCCCGAGCGCGCGTCGAACAGCGCGCGCAGCGGCAGGATGTTCCACTCCCCGCGCGCATGGAGCGCGGCGGCCCGGCGCTCCGGAAAATGCATGCCCCAGCGGATCAGGGCCGTCACGGCCGGTTTCAGGCCGCGCCCCAGTTCGGTCAATCGATAGCTTGGATGGCCGCCTTCAGGCCGTCGGCGTTCGACGATCCCGTTGTCGGCGAGGCGGGCGAGCCGCGCGCTCAGCAGGTTGGTGCCGATTCCCGGCAGGTTGGCCTCCAAGTCCTTGAACCGCCTGGGCCCGAGCAGCAGTTCGCGAACGATCAGCAGCGTCCAGCGCTCGCCGATCAGGTCCAGCGCGATGGCCAGGGCACAGTTCTGTCGGTAGCTGCGGGTGCTCATGGTCCGGTTTTCCGAGTTGGCGTATTGACATTATTGTAGCAGTTGCTATATGTTTTTAAAGCACAATATGTTTTTAAAGTAAAGAGAAACGACCATGCAACGCAACGAAGCTCCTTTGCTGTTCACGGCCATGCGCGCCAACGCCGCCTTCTCGGCGATTTGCGGCGCGTTGATGGCGCTGGGATCCGTTTGGGTCGCGGGCTGGCTGGGCATCGCCGCCACCTGGGTGCTGCCGGCCATCGGGGTCGGTCTGCTGATCTTCGCGCTCAGGCTTTACCTGATCGGTCGTGCCGGAGAGATCGACCCGGCCGAGGCGTGGATCATAGTCGGTGGCGACCTGGCCTGGGTCGCGTTCTCCGCGGTCCTGCTGGTCGCCTACGCCGCGAGTTTCAGTAACCTCGGCCGCTGGCTCATCGCCGCGACCGCGCTGGTAGTGCTCAGCTTCGCTTTGGGCCAGTGGCAGGGGATGCGCGTCGCCTCTCGATCGAGCGCTCCGGCTCCGGGCGGGTAGTACGCGCTTATACCGCAGGGCCGGTGTAGAATTCCGTTCTCGAACGGTGGTCGGCCACCACGGCCGATCGCCCAAACAGGACACCAACGCTGCCGATTCGGATCCTCAATCGCCACGAACTCGACCGGGCCTTGCCGATGAATGCGGCCATCTCGGCGATGCGCGAGGGCTTCGCCGCGCTGGCGCGCGGCGAGGTCGCGGCGCCGCTGCGTCAGGACATGGCCAACCCGGCGGGTCAGGGCACGACGCTGCTGATGGGGGCGGCGATGGCCGGTGTCGGCGCGGCTTCGAAAACGGTGTCGGTTTTTCCGGGCAACCCCGCGCGCGGTTTGCCGCTGATCAACGGCTTGCTGGTCTACCTGGATCGGGAAACCGGCGTGCCGGTGGGCGCGTGCGACAGCGGGGCCTTTACCGCGATCCGCACCGGCGCGGTGGCCGGAGCCGTCACCGACGTGCTCGCGCGATCGGACGCGCGCATCGCCGCGGTGCTCGGCGCAGGCGCGCAGGCGCGCACCCAAGTGCTGGCGCTGGACGCGGTGCGCGAACTCGAGACCATTCGGGTGTTTGCCCCCGATCCCGGAAAAGTAGCGACCTTCATCGATTCGTTGCAGTCGAGAGCTGACGCTTCGTTGGAGCCGGCATCGTCCGCCGCCGAGGCAATCGCCGGCGCCGACATCGTCACCGCCGCCACCAGTTCGGATACGCCGGTTTTTCCGGGCGCCAAGCTGGCGCCCGGCTGCCACGTCAACGGCGTCGGCAGTTTTTCGCTGGAGATGCGCGAACTCGATCGGGACACCATCGCCGGGGCGCGCGTCTACGTCGACGACCTGCAATCGGCGCTGGCGGAGGCCGGCGAACTGGTGGACGCCGAAGGCGCGGGTTTGACGCGGCGCGGCGACTGGATCGAAATCGGCCGGCTGTTCCTCGATCCGGGCGCTCTGCGGCCCGAACCGGGTCAGCGCAGCCTGTTCAAGTCCGTCGGCCATCCGGTCCAGGACGTGGCGGCCGCGCGCGTCGCGTTCGAGAACGCCGAGCGTTTGGGCTTGGGTAAGTCGATCGAGATCTAATGGGACGTGGGTTAGAGATCGACACCATCGACCTGCACGTGGCCGGCGAGCCGCTGCGGGTAATCGTGGACGGATTCCCCCAGCTCGAAGGCGACACCATCCTGGCGCGAAGGGCCTTCGCCAAGACCCATTGTGACGACCTGCGCCGGGCGCTGATGCTGGAGCCGCGGGGTCACGCCGACATGTATGGCGCGATTCCGCTGCCGCCGGCGACTCCGGACGGCGACCTGGGCGTTGTGTTCATGCACAACGAGGGCTGGTCCACGATGTGCGGCCACGGCATCATCGGGCTGGTTACCGCGGTGATCGAACACGAGCTGATGCCGCTGCGCGAGCGCGGCGAGATCCGCATCGACACCCCCGCTGGCCGGGTTATGGCGCGGGCGCACTTGGAGGGAAAGCGCGTGGTTTCGGTCGGGTTTCGCAACGTGCCCTCGTTCGTGCTTTACGCCAATCGCGAGTTGCGGATCCCTGGACTGGGCCGATTCTCGGTAGACTTTGCCTACGGGGGAGCGTTTTACGTTTACGTGGAGACGACCGAGCTGGCTATTTCACTGGCGCCGCGCAACGTGGCCGAAATCATCGCCCAAGGGATGGCGATCAAGCGGGCCGCCGGCGCCGACTTCGAAATCCGTCACCCCGACGGTCCCGAAGAACTCAATTTCGTTTACGGCACGATCTTCGTCGAGATCAAAAAAGACGGGCCGGTTCACAGCCGCAACGTGTGCGTGTTCGCCGACGGCGAGGTCGACCGATCTCCCACCGG
>JBFGYD010000148.1:0-6108 GCA_041587615.1 Lysobacterales bacterium | reverse complement strand
TCGTCCATGTCCTGGCCGTAAAGGTTCATGCCCGCCTCCAGACGCAGCGTATCGCGCGCCCCCAAACCGCACGGCCGTACGCCGGCCGCGGCCAGACGCTGCCACCAGTCGGCGGCATCGGCACCGGGTACGATGAGCTCAAATCCGTCCTCGCCGGTGTAGCCGGTGCGGGCCACGAACACGTCACCGGTTTCGAGCGCGGCGAACCGCTTCAGCCCGAGCACCTTCTCGCGCTCCGCCGCATCGAGCAGAGCGGTAAACTGGTTGCGCGCGTCCGGCCCCTGAACCGCGATCATGGCCAGTTCCGACCGTTCCTCCACCGCCAGCTCGAACGGCTCTGCATGGCGTCTGATCCAGGCCAAATCCTTGGTCCGGGTAGCGGCATTGACCACCATCCGAAACCGGTCGTCCGCGATGAAGTAGACGATCAGGTCGTCGACCACGCCGGCACGCTCGGTGAGCATGCAGCTATAGAGCGCCGCCCCCGGCGTGCTCAGCTTGCCCACGTTGTTGGCGAGCAGGCGTTGGAGAAACTCGCGCACTCGGCGCCCGCGCAAGTCGACCACGGTCATATGGGACACGTCGAACATCCCGGCCGCGCGGCGCACGGCATGATGTTCTTCGAGCTGCGAGCCGTAGTGGATCGGCATTTCCCAGCCGCCGAAGTCGATCATCGTTCCGCCGGCGGCGAGGTGCGCGGCATGCAGTACGGTCCGGTCGGTCATGGCATCTCCTGTCGCGTTTAGCCGGTTGCCTCGAGCAGCGCACCGACGTGGGCCGCGGCGCTGGCCGCCAGCGCCCGCGGATGGTAACCGCCCTCGAGCGCCGAGACGATCCGGCCGCCGCAGTGCGTCGCCGCGATCCGCGCCAGACCGGCCGTGACCCACGCGAAATCCTCGTCCTCGACGTTGAGCCCGGCCAGCGGATCGAGCCGATGGGCATCGAAACCGGCGGAGACGAGCACCAGGTCGGGGTCGAACTCATCCACCGCCGGGAACACCCGTTCGGCGTAAGCGGCGCGGAACTCTGCCGAGCCGCTGCCGGGCGCCAGCGGCACGTTGACGATATTGCCGACCCCGGTTTCGGCCGCCGACCCGGTGCCCGGGTACAGCGGCATCTGGTGGGTCGACGCATACAGCACACGCGGCTCGCGGTAGAAGATCTGCTGGGTGCCGTTGCCGTGGTGGACGTCGAAATCGACGATCGCTACACGTTCGCAGTCGACCAGACGTAGCGCGTGCCGCGCTCCCACCGCAATCTGGTTGAACAGGCAAAAGCCCATCGCGCGATCGCTCTCCGCGTGATGCCCGGGCGGCCGCACGGCGCAGAACGCGTTGTGCGCCTGCCCGGCCCACACCGCGTCGATCGCTCCGATCACGGCGCCGGCGGCGGCCAGCGCTGCGTGCCCCGAGGCGGGCCCGACGACGGTGTCGGGATCGACGAATTGCCGACCCTCCGCCGGGATTGAGGCCAGCAGCCGGTCTACGAACGCCGGGTCGTGCGCGCGCTTGACCTGGTCCACGGCGGCCGGCTCGGAATTCACCGCCTGCAGCGTCGAAAAGGCCTCGCCCAGCCCGTCCAGCACCGCCTTCAGGCGTCCCGGGTTTTCTGGATGATCGGGCCCGGGGTCGTGTCCGGCGCAGGCCGGATGGCTGAACAGCCGCGTCACCGGCGTCGCTGATGGTCCCACAGCACCTCGCCGTGGCCTGACTCGATCGCCAGCCGTCGAGCGATCACGAACAACAGATCCGACAACCGGTTGAGATAGCGGATCGCGGCCTCGCCGACGGCTTCCGCCGCCGCCAGGTGGACCAGTCGCCGCTCGGCCCGCCGGCACACGGTGCGCGCCAGATGGCAATGGCTGGCCGCCAGCCCGCCGCCGGGCAGAATGAACTCCTTCAGCGGGCTCAGCTCCGAGTTGAACTCATCCAGCGTTCGCTCGAGCCGCTCGACCGCGGCCCCTGGAAGCAGTGAAGAACCGGGGATGCACAGCTCCCCGCCGAGGTCGAACAAATCGTGCTGGACTGAGATCAGGCATTCGGCAACGGCCTCGTCGACGCCCGCGGCGAGCACCAGACCGACCGCCGAGTTGAGCTCGTCCACGGTGCCGTATGCCTCCACCCGCGGTGCATCCTTGTTGACCCGGGACCCGTCCCCCAAGCCGGTGGTCCCGGCGTCGCCGGTGCGGGTGTAGATCTTGGACAATCGGTGGCCCATGGCTGCCCGTTCAGTTGATCAGCTGAGCCAGCGCACCAGGCTCAGGACGGCGATCACCGTGAGCCAGAATACCAAGATCCGCCAAACCAGACTCATGGCCGCGTTGACTTGCCCCAGGCGACCCGAATAATCGTGATCGAACGCATCGTCCAGGGTATGGCCCTCGACCACGGTGAGGCGTCCGACCCGTGGCAAGAACTCACTGTCCCAGCTCAACCAGGGCCGGCGGTCTTCCCGAAAATGCGCGCGCCAGGCGCGCACCACGCGATCGAAATCGCCCACCGCGGCCAGACCCAGCGTGGTCATTACCGCCGGAATCCAGTCGGCGATGGCGACGATTCGTCGGGCCGCCTCCTCCTGTCGTGGCTGAAGCAGATCGCGGTTGGCGCGCTCGCACAGCAGCGCATGCGCCAGGCGGAACGCAATCGCGCCGCCGCCGCCGAGCAGCAGGAACCAGAAAATGGTTCCGAACCAGCGTACCAGGCCCTGATAAAACACCCCCTCGACCACCACGTGGTTGCCGGGCGCCGCGGCCGTTTGGCGGTACGGAAAAACCAATTGCTCGGACGCGGCTTCGCGCTCGGCGTCGGTCTCGGCGTCGAGGTAGGCCTTGACGTCGCTGTCGAGGTCGCGCGAGCCCCAGGCCAGGATCAGGCACGCGGTGGCGAACAGGAACGCTGCCAGGGCCAGGCCGGAATCGGCCAACAGCCACTGCACTGCGCCAATCGCGACCGCCGGCAGCGCTACTACCAGCAGCATCGCGCCGGGCCAGTCGGGCAGACGCGCCACCAGCCAGCGGAAGTAGCCGTGCATCAGCCGGTGTTTAGGGTCCTGCAGCGCGTGGCCGAACAGGTGCGCGAAGGTCAGCGCGATGCCGATCGCAAGCAGACTCATCGGGGCCTCTCCTGATTCCATTCGGCGACGTCAATGCCGTGCTCGCGGGCCAGCCAGTGGGCGATCAGCCGATACGACACCGACGATCGAAAGGGCAGCAGCACCTGTCGCTGTCTGACCGCGGCGGCCAGTTCATCGACCCCGAACCAGCGCGCGTCCTCCAGTTCGTCTCCGACCGAGATCCGGGTGCTGGCGGCGCGGGCGGTAAACCCGAGCATCAGCGACGACGGAAAGGGCCATGGCTGGGACGAGTGGTAGCTCACCTCGGCGAGCGTAATCCCGGCTTCCTCCCGGACCTCGCGACGCACCGCCTCCTCCAGGCTTTCCCCCGGTTCGACAAAACCGGCCAGCGTCGAGTAGCGACGCTCGGGCCAGTTCGGCTGGCGCCCGAGCAGACAGCGCCGGCCGTCGCCGACGATGACGATGATCGCCGGGTCGAGCCGCGGAAAATGGTCGGTGGCGCATTCGGGGTTGGAGCAGCGCCGGCGGAAACCGCCCGCATGGCTTTCGGTGGCGCTGCCACAGCGGCCGCAGTAGCGGTGCGCGGCGTGCCACAGATCCAACGCCCGAGCGTAGGCCGCGAGCGCCGCTGCGTCTCCGTCGAGACGGGTGGCCAGCAGCCGGAGACCGGCGAATTCGGCGTCGAGCCGCGCGGCAATGGCGCCGGCCTGCTCGGCCTCCACGCTGGCCATGAAATAGGAGCGGTCGCGGCACCGGCCCAAAAAGGCCGAATAGGGCACCCGCCCCTGGAGATCAGCCGCCGGAAAAGCCACCAGCGGGCCACCCGGCGCCCGGTAGCGCACCAGCACCCGGCCTCGGCAGGTCAGCAGAATGCGTGCGCCCGGGTCTCGATAGGCCCGTTCGAGCCACTGGGAATCTTCCCGGCGCTCGGTCATGCGGTCGATGTCCAGGCCGGTGAGCGGGTTTTGCGCGGATTCGCTGATCAAATCGAGAACGACGAGCCGCAGCCGCAGGTCGTCGCCGCGTTGGGGTTGCGGATCACGAACTGGGCGCCCTGCAGCGATTCGCGGTAATCCACCTCCGCCCCCATCAGGTATTGCAGGCTCAGCGGATCGACGACCAGCGTGACGCCCTCGTTCTCGATCGTGAAGTCGCCATCGTCCACGTCCTCGTCGAACGTGAAACCATACTGAAACCCGGAGCAACCACCCCCGGAAATATAGACCCGCAGTTTGAGCGCCGGATTGTTCTCATCCAGGATCAGCTGGCGGACCTTCAGCGCCGCGGCATCGGTGAATATCAGGTTGGGCGCGTTCATCCTCCCACTATGCGGTGCCGGCCGGCGAAATTCAACGCCGCGACGTCGGGCTGGCAGCCGGTCGGACTGCTAGGGCTCGGTCGCGGCCTCCTTGGCCGGACGCGGTTCGGCGCTCTCGGGACCGGCCGGTCGCGCCTTGGCGGAATCTGTGATGCGCTTGACCGACGAAACGCCCGGGGTCTCTCGGTCGCAGATCAACTGCCCGTTCACTTCCGAGCCGAGTTCCATCTGAATGCTGCGATAGCGGATATTGCCGCTAACCCGCGCCTGGCTGTTCAGCTCCAGCCGCTCGAGCGCCACGACGTCGCCGTCGATCCGGCCATTGATCACCGCGACCGGAACCTTGACCTCGCCCTTGATCGAACCGCGCTCGCTCAGCGTCAGTCGACCCTCCTGCCCATCGACGGTGCCCACGCTGCCATCGACGTGACCGTCGACGTGGAGGCCACCCTGGAATCGAATGTCGCCGGTCACGGTCGTGTTCTCGCCGATCAGGGTATCGATCGACGGGCCGTCTCCGGCGTCCAGTTTACGCTCGCCGCTAAACATCTTTGCTCTCCTCGATCAGTTCGGCCCAGCTGAAAGATTCCGCCACCTGGGGGGTTTTGTCGTTGGGATACAACGAAACGATGACGCGCTGGGGTTGAAAATCCGGGGGCAGCTGAAAGCTGCCGTTTAACTGTTGAAAATATCTGAACGCGAAATCGTTGCGCTCGCTATCCATCCGTACCGCGAGGCCGGCCCAGTCGAGCACCGCGGCGCGGTCAGCGCGCACGCCCTCGACCGCCAGTTCGAGGCGGCCCGCGATCTGCTCGGCCTTTTTCAAATTCTGGCTCAACGTGAGCTCGAATCGGAACACGCGCGCCGACGAGGTCGGTTCGAGCTTGAGGGCGTGCACCGCCAGTCCCCGGCCGCTGCCGCCGGCACCGAGCAGGCGCTGGTAAAAGCCCACCTCGTCGGTCAGCCGAGCCAGTTCGCCCTGCATCTCGACCAGCTCGGAACGCAGCTCGCGATTGGCCAGTTCGGTCACCTGGCCGCCGCGCTCCAAGATCGCGATGCGCTGTTCGAGTCGTTGAATCTGCTCTTGCGCCGCGGCCAGTTCGCGATTTTGGCGAGGCGGGTCGAAACGGCCGCGCTCGGGGCTCAGCAACGCCCACGCCCCGAGCGCACCCACGGCGCAACTCGCCAGGGCCAGCGCCCAGACGGCCACGCGGCGCCGGCGCACGGTCGACGCATCGGTTTCAGTGACGATTCTCGGTCTAGCCTGCATATCGCGTGAGTATCTTTCGGCGGCACCGGTACCGAGCCGGATCAGTTGATTGCTCATTCTACTCAGTCAACGCGCCGCGCACTGCGAAACTGGTCCAGTTTGCAAGATCGGCAAGCGCGGGGGTCGGATGACCGGCGGGCGGCCGCAGAACTATCAACGAAGTTTTCGGGCCGGTCAAGGGTCACGCCCTGGAGCCCGCAACGGTGGTATATTCGAGTCTTATGCCTGCAAGCAGCGACATTCAACAAAGCCTCGACCCGCAGCTCAAGCGGGCTTTTCATCAGCACCTGCCGCGCCGCCTGGCCAGCGTTCAGCGGCGCCTCAAGGCGCTGTGCGAATCCGGCTGGGACATCAACACCCTGGCCCTGATCTACCACGAGATCCAGCACCTGGCCGGCTCCAGCGGCAAGTATGGCATTGTCGAAGTCAGCGAAAAGCTGTTCGCGCT
>JBFGYD010000147.1:0-6130 GCA_041587615.1 Lysobacterales bacterium | reverse complement strand
CTACTTCGAGCGGAGGCGGCGCGATGAACAGCGCGATTTTCGAAGGGTGGGTTAGGCATCGCCGGCTGACGCCGGTTGAGCACGCCTTCCGCTACCGGCTGTTCATGATGTACCTGGACCTGGCCGAGTTGGACGAGGTGTTTCGAGGCCGCTGGTTGTGGTCGACGCGCGGCCGTGCGCTCGCCCGGTTCCGCCGCTCCGATCACTTCGGCGATCCCGGCGAGACCCTGGACGAGAGCGTGCGCCGTCGAGTGGCCGAGCACACCGGTCGCCGGCCGCAAGGCCCGATCCGGTTGTTGACTCACCTCAGCTATTTCGGCTACTGCTTCAACCCGGTCAGCTTTTTCTACTGCTACGATGCCCGCGGGGACCGGGTGGAAACGATCATCGCCGAGGTCAACAACACCCCGTGGGGCGAGCGCCATCTGTATGTGCTCGACGGTGGCGAGGGCCAAGAGTTCACCCCGCGCAAGGCGATGCACGTCTCGCCGTTCATGCCGATGGACGTGGAATATCGCTGGCGGTTCCGCGCGCCCGGTGAGCGCCTGGGCGTGCACATGGGGCTGAGCCGCGGATCCGAGTCGGTATTCACCGCGATGCTGTCGCTGCGCCGGACCGAAATCTCCGGCCGCTCGCTGGCCCGGGTGCTCGCCGGCTATCCCCTGATGACGATCAAGGTCGTCGCTGCCATCCACTGGCAGGCGCTCAAGCTGTGGCTCAAGGGCGCGCCGGTTCACGACCATCCGGAGCTGGCTCGAACCGTGGAGAACCGATCATGAAAGCCGTTTCCCTCAATTCACCCCGCCACCTCGCCGGCCGGCCGAGACCCGGACTGCTCGACGGCCTGGGGCGCCGCCTGGTGCTGGGCCAACTGCGGGCTCTGGAGCACGGCGAACTCCTGATTCGAGAAGGAAACCGGGAGCACCATTTCGGCCGGCCCGACCCGGCCGCCGGATTGCGCGCAACCCTGGCGGTCAACAATCCGCGGTTTTGGGGCGACCTCGCGTTCGGCGGCTCGATCGGCGCCGGCGAGGCGTTCATGCAGGATTGCTGGGAGTGCGACGACTTGGTCGCTTTGGTGCGAATCATGGTGCGCAACCGCGACCTTCTCGAGAGCATGGACCGGGGGCCGGCCATCCTGAGCCGGCCGTTGCGGCGATTGTTCCACTGGGTCAACCGCAACACCCGGCGCGGCGCCAAGCGCAACATCGCCGCCCACTACGACCTAGGCAACGACTTCTTCGCGCTGTGGCTGGACCCCAGCATGATGTACTCGTGCGCGATTTTTGAGCCCGAACAAGCGAGCTTGGCCGAGGCCCAACAGGTTCGCCTGGATCGCGTGTGTCGGAGCCTGGACCTACAGCCTGAGGACCACCTGGTGGAGATCGGCACCGGCTGGGGCGGCTTGGCGCTGCACGCGGCGGCCAACTACGGCTGCCGGGTAACCACCACCACGATCTCGGCCCAACAGTATGAATTTGCCAGTCGGCGGGTCGAACAGGCCGGACTGAGCGATCGGGTCACGGTTCTGGCCGAGGACTATCGCGATCTGACGGGCGAGTACGACAAGCTCGTGTCGCTCGAGATGATCGAGGCCATCGGCTTCGCCCAGTATGAGACCTACTTCGAAAAATGCGCCACGCTGCTGCGGCCCGGCGGCCGCATGCTGATCCAGGCCATCACGATCGAGGACGACCGCTTCGAGCAATACCGCCGCGGGGTCGACTTCATCCAGCGCTACATTTTTCCCGGCAGTTGCCTGCCCTCGGAGAGGGTCATGCGCGCCACGATCGCCCGGGCGACCGATCTGCAGGTCACCGCGGTTCACGACATCGGACTGCACTACGCCACGACCCTGAACCGCTGGCGGCAAAATTTTCATCATGCCCTGCCCGAAATCCGAGCGCTCGGCTATTCGGAAGAATTCATTCGCATGTGGGAGTTCTACCTGTGCTACTGCGAGGGCGGCTTCCTCGAGCGCTCGATCTCCGACGTCCACCTTGTCGCCGAGCGACCGTGACGCTAAGGGGGCTGTCCTGTAGAACGCAAACTTTAGGTTGAGAAGGCGGCTTGCGAGCGAAGCCAGGTCGGTTCACATGAGCCGGGGCAGCGCCAAGCTGGCCAGACTCAGCACCAGGAAGAAGCCGCACATGTCGGTGATCGTGGTCAGCAGCGGGCCGGAAGCCACCGCGGGGTCCATTTTCCAGCGCTTGAGCAGCAGCGGTACCGTACCCCCGATCGACACCGCGACCACGGTGTTCACCGCCAGCGCGGCGCCGACCACGAGCCCGAGCACGGGGTTGCCCTTCCAGGCCCAGGCCGCCACGCCGAGCAGAATTCCGAGCGCCAGGCCGTTGATCAGGCCGACCGCCAGTTCCTTGCCCCAGACGCGCGCAACGTCGCGCGGCAGCGCGGCGCCGAGCGTCAGTTCCCGCATGCTGACGGCCACCGCCTGATTGCCGGAACAGCCGCTCATGTCGGAAACGATCGGCAGGAATACCGCCAGCGCGATCACCGCGGTTAGCGTGTCCTCGTACAGCGCGATGACGCTGGCGGCGACGATGTTGAGCCCGATGTTGATGCTCAACCAGGCCAGGCGGCGCCGCGACCGGACGATGACCGGCATGCTGCGCAACTCGTCACCGCCGACGATCCCCGCGAGCTTCAGACTGTCGGCCTCGGCGCGTTCCGCGAGGGCCTCCAGCACCGAGCGGCGACGAACGATGCCGAGCAGGTGCTTGCGCTCGTCGACCACCGGCACCGCGGCGATGTCATGTTCGTCGAAAAACTCATCGAGGTCGGCCAGCGCGGTCTGAGCGGTGACCGTCAGGGCGGGCTTGGCAAGGTCTCCGATCCGGGCGTCAGGATTGGCGAACACCAGATCGCGCAGCCGGATGACGCCCTTGAGCTTGTGCTTCTTGACGACCACGTAGATGTAGTGGACGGTCAAAAACTCATATTCGCCCTCGTGCCCGGTCAGCTCGTCGACCACTTCCCGCACCGTCGCCGACATCGGGAAGGTCGCGAACTCGGTCATCATCAGGCCGCCGGCCACGTCCGGCGGGTAGGCGATCAGATCGCGAATTTCGGAGGCGTCCTCTGAGTCTAAGTGCTGGAGGATTTCCTCGGCATCCTCGACGTCCATCTCGGCCAGCACGTCCACCCGTTGATCGCTTGCCATCTCCTCGACGATCGGGGCCGCTTCCCGGGCCGGCATTTCCTCGATCAGGTCCGCGACATGGCCCTCCGGCAGGTCCTCGATCAGCTCCGCGGCGCGCTCGGCCGACACCGTTGACAGCAGTGTGCGCTGTTCGTCTTCACTCAGCGTGAACAGCGCGTGGACCAGTTCACCTTGGTCGGTGCTATCCAGCAATGATTCCAGCGCCGCGGGCGAACTGTCAGGGCTCAATAGCGATCGAATCTGTTCCCGGGTGTCTTCTTTGTCCATCCGCACGTTGCTCCCACGCGAGTGTGTGTTGGGCCGAAGGCCGATCAGTGTCCAGAGTAGCAGAGCGCCCTCACTCCACACGCCGATGGAGGCGTGCAGAGCAGGCGGGAGCGTCGTCACTCGGCGGGCGGTCCCGTTGCGGCGCTGCTCGCCTCCGAGGTGGTTTTCGGTCGAGCCTTTGAACCTGAGTGCGAATTCGACCGCAAAAGCTTGCATCGTCGCTGCCGCGTTGCGCTCGGCGGCGGATTCTGAAATCCTGCCCAGTCCCGGGGGCGGATTGGCCTGCCCCGGCATTTGCTTCGAGGTTCCTATGACGCTGCTCCAACAGGCGGTCGTGTTTCTGGCCGCCGCAACCATCGTGGTACCCCTGTCAAAACGCCTCGGTTTCGGCTCGGTGATCGGTTACCTATTGGCCGGGGTCGCGGTCGGACCGTGGGGTTTCGGCCTGGTCTCGGACGTGGATGCAATCTTGCATTTCGCTGAGATCGGGGTCGTGATGCTGCTGTTCATCATCGGTCTCGAGCTGCACCCGGCCCGTCTGCGCCTGCTGCGGCGTTCGGTGTTCGGACTCGGGCTGACCCAGGTGCTGGTGACCGGGGCGGCGCTGACCGGGATCGCTTATCTGTGGCTGCACAGCCTGGGCCCGGCGGTGCTGATCGGATTCGGCCTGTCGCTGTCGAGTACCGCGTTCGTGCTGCAAATGCTGGCCGAAAAAAAGGACCTGCGCAGCCCCGCCGGCCGGGCCGCATTCGGTACGCTGCTGTTCCAGGACCTCGCGGTCATCCCGCTGATCGCACTGATTCCGTTTCTCGGCCAGGGTCAGGCCGAGGGTTCGTCGCTGCTGGAACTTGGCAAGTCGCTGGCGGTGTTGGCGGCGTTCATCGTCGGCGGCCATTACCTGCTGCGCCCGCTGCTGCGCCTGGCGGCCGCGACCCAGATCCACGAGATCTTCACCGCCGCGGCGCTGCTGCTGGTGCTCGGTTCGGCGGTGCTGATGGAGTCGCTCGAGCTGTCGATGGGGCTCGGCGCGTTTCTGGCCGGCGTCCTGGTCGCCGACTCCGAGTACAGCTATCAGTTGCAGAGCGACATCGAGCCGTTCAAGGGACTGTTGCTGGGACTGTTCTTCGTAGCCGTCGGGATGTCGGCGAACTTGATGCTGCTCCAGGTCGAGCCGCTGACCATCGTGGGGCTAACCGCCGGCCTGATCGCGGTCAAGGCGCTGCTGCTGATCCCGATCGGAAGGCTGTACGGCCTGACCACGCGCGACAGTATCAAGCTGGGCTTCATCCTGGCCCAGGGCGGCGAGTTCGCGTTCGTTCTGTTCACGCTGGGGATCGGCGCCGGCCTGCTGACCCCCGAGGTCACCGAAAAGCTGATCCTGGCGGTCACCATCTCGATGGCGGTCACGCCGCTGCTCTACCTGGCCGCCGCCAAGCTCGCCCGCGGCGCCGTCATCAGCGACCCGCAGCGGGAGTTCGACACCGTCGAGGACACCGACCACGACGTGATCATCGCCGGCTTCGGCCGCTTCGGGCAGATCGTCGCCCGCATTCTGGTGATGAAACAGATCCCGTTCACGGCGCTTGAAAACAGCACCCAGCAGGTGGATTTCGTCCGCCGCTTCGGCAACAAGATCTACTACGGCGACGCTTCCCACGTCGACCTGCTGCGCTCAGCGCGGGTCGACCGGGCGCGAGTGTTCGTGCTGGCGGTGAACGATATCGAAGAATCGATGAAGATCGCGCGCGCGGTCCGCCAGCACTTCCCGAAGGTCGCCATTTACGCCCGCGCTCGCAATCGCCAGCATGCCTATGCGCTGATGGACCTAGGGGTAGACGGGCTCATCCGGGACACCTTCCTGTCCAGCATTTCACTGGCCCGTGACGTGCTCGAAAAGCTCGGCGTGGACCCGCAGACGGCGGCCGCCGCGGTGGAACTGTTTCGGCGTCACGACGAGGAGACGCTGAAGCGCCAGCACGCGATCCACCACGACGAGGAAGCTTTGATCCAGTCGGCGAAGGACGCGGCGCAGCAGCTTCGCCGACTGTTCGAAGCAGATGTCAAGGCGCGGTAGCGCCGGCGGGAAACTGAGGCCATTTCCTACGTTTCCGAACGGCGCTTGCCGCTGGCGCCGCGCCGCGCGGGCGATACAATGAGGGTGCCGCAATGACGGCGTTTGTTCCCACTCAAGGAGGAGGAAGAAACATGGAACAAACCGACAATTCGGTCGAAACCATCGTGCTGTCGAGCGATCCGGTTGCGCCGCATCTGACCCCGGCCGAGGCCCGCTGCGTGGCCCGGATTCGGGCGCGCCGTCGCCGCCTGAGGATCCCGCCCGCAGCGCCTCAGCCGCGGGTCCGGCGCTGGTGGCCGGCGGCGGCCGCGGCGCTGCTGCTGGCGGCGCTGCTGCTGCTCTAGCCTGGATATTGCACGAGTTCCACTCGAAGTTGCTCATATGCCGAGTGAGATCAATGTACTGCGTGAGTTTCCCAGCGATTGCGTCAGATCAGCGACCCCGCCCGACCCAGGACGTTCGGGAATCCCTGATTCACACCTGCGGCCAATCGAGTAATGTCGAAGTTGATGCTTTTCGAATTTGCACCTTCTCTGTATGTGGCCGAGGGGCCGATCGTATCGTTCTACGGCTTTCCGTATCCCACCCGTATGGCGGTAGTGCGCCTG